>DNTK01000336.1 GCA_003508755.1 Bacteroidales bacterium
GTGTTCATGACAGCAATGGACGGATTTTTATACAGCTTTGGCACACCGGGCGTATTTCACATCCCGATTTTCATAAGGGTAAGTTACCTGTTGCCCCGTCAGCCATTAATCCTAATTCTGATGTATTTACAATAAATGGATTAACCAAGACGGTTACTCCCCGGGCTTTAACAGTTTCTGATATTCAGCAAGTAGTGGCAAGTTTTAAGAAAAGTGCTGAGAATGCCATGGAGGCTGGTTTTGATGGTGTTGAAGTGCACTCATCGAACGGTTATTTATTTCATCAGTTTTTCTCAAGCAGCAGCAACCTTCGGACGGATGAATATGGAGGCACAAAAGAGAACAAAGCCAGGATATTTTTCGAAACCCTCGATGCCATTAAGACGGTAATTCCGGAAAATAAAATAGGAGTGAGGCTAAACCCAATGATGCATGACTGGTCGGGTATAAGCGTTGATGAGCATACAGCAGAAACCTTTGACTACATAGTTTCCGCATTAAATGATTATAATATAGCCTACCTGCATCTTACCAGGGCCGGAGACGTGCCTAATAAAGATTATTTTATAAAAGATGTGATTGGTCACTACCGAAAAATTTACAAAGGTTTTCTAATAGCGAATGGTGGGTACGACGCCCAAACCGGCGAACAGGAGCTACTTACAAAACGTGCCGACGCCATCGCTTTTGGCCGGCCATTTATCGCAAATCCCGATTTCCCGGAACGTATATCAAATGACTGGCCACTTGCTGAAGCTGATACCGATTACTTTTATACACCAGGTGAAAAGGGGTATACCGACTATCCGGAATATAAAGGCTAATTAGTGTTTGCTATTGGGTGGGTGTGTCAAGTCCAAACAAATCGTAAGGTGCTACACTGAAAAAGTCGTTCAGAAACAGCACGACGAAAACGATGTAAGCGGCAAAACCGAAAACGATAAACACCTGCGCTCAGGAAGTTAAGTACAGCAAAGAGTCCAACCTGCAATACTATACTGATTCAGTTAACCAGTCTGACGAATATATCAACGAGCGTTGTGTTTTAGATATCTATTACCCTCAGGACCAAAATGGTTTTGCAACCATAGTTTGGTTTCATGGTGGTGGACTTAGGGCAGGAGAGAAGGAAATTCCTGAAGCCCTTAAAAACAAAGGTGTTGCAGTGGTTGGTATTAATTACCGGTTATTCCCTAAAATTGGAGCTCCCGAATACATCAGGGATGCTGCTGCAGCAGTAGCCTGGGTATTAAAAAACATCGAGCAATACGGTGGTGATACGTCTTTGATATTTATCTCGGGCCATTCCGCAGGCGGATACCTCATGAGCATGGTTGGATTAGATAAGCAATACCTGGCAGTGCATGGTGTAGATGCAAACAGCATTGCCGGTCTTATACCCTTTAGTGGTCATACCATTACCCATTTTACAGTGCGCGAAGAACGAGGTATCGATGGCAAACAACCTATAATTGATGATCTAGCTCCTTTATACCATGTAAGGCCCGATGCACCTCCACTTTTATTAATTACGGGCGACAGGGAACTGGAGCTTCTGGGCAGGTACGAAGAAAATGCCTATATGTATCGCATGATGCTTGTTGCAGGCCACACAGATACCCGTATCATGGAACTCGACGGTTATACTCATAGCATGACTGAACCTGCTTTTCCATTATTATTGAAAGAGGTGGAGCGGATCAAAGCAGTAAAGGAAGAAATAGAGTAAGATTGTTTTAAGGATTCTATAGCTTGTTATTCAATACTTATTTCTCCCAGGCTTAAAGATTCCGGGCAATAATAGGTATTAATTCCGCCTGCAGAAACAACATAACTCGACACTTTAACTTCTTGTTTTGTTAGGCAGTTTGGAGAACTAAATTCAATAATAAAGCAATCGGAATCATATGAAGCTCCACGACTTCCGCTTCTTGTTCCTTTGGTTTTTACTTTATATTGTATTCCACTTTCTACGCTAAGATTCTTCGAAACTCTGGTATTATCCTTGCCCTTTACCTTAATGTTAATGGTAACCTCACCGGATTCATCCAGCACCTTAAAATTCCTGATAAAATAATAGCCGGAAATTACCCCTCCTGAATAGGTGTAAGTTATTGATGTACCACCTGAAATCCATTCAATCTCAGGACTCATTATTCCACCATTGTTGCTTCCATTTTCATTTTCGCAACTAAATAAAAGCAGAATAAAAAAACATGTCAGGTAATGGAGAGTTCGGATAATAGTTTTCATAACCTTATAACTATTTAATTATTAAACACATAAAGTTATAGTCTCAGAATGCCAAAGTCAAGTAAATACTAGCATAATTGGTGATTTGAGATGGATTATAAAAAACAGAAAATCCAAGATGTTATATAAATCGATTCTAAATAAGGCGCATATTTAGTGATAGAAATTGCTTTTTTTTGTGGCTGTATATTTTATTTCTATGTTTAAAGCACATTAAGTCATTAATTGCTACAAGCCGTTATTTAAAAAAAAATATTCACATGAGATTTCAGAAATTCTATTTTCCAACCACTTTTATAATCCTGTTTTTAAGTTTTTCTTTTGCTCCCGCCTTTGCAAATAATAGTATCAGTTCAAATGATTCTGTACAAACTAAAACGTTTCCAGTATTTCAGAGGGGTTACAAGGGACATTTTGTTATGGGATATTGTTTTATACCTGACGAATCGGAAAGAAGCCGGTTAAAATTTGATGTTGTGAACAGTTTTCAGGCAAATCAGCATGTGTCTGTCGGAATAGGTCTTGGTCTTCGATCTTTTACCGATAATTCAAGGATCAGTGAATTGCTTCCGATATTCTTTGAGACATCATTTACTGCTCTAAATAATTCGCCATTATATTTTACGTTCCAAATAGGTACAGTGACTGATACTGATGATTTTATGAAGTACCCTGGCTTGTTTCTCACTCTGGGTGGAGGTGTTACCTTTAATTTATCTCCTCAATTAATGGGTAACATTGGTATTTCATACGAGCATATATCCTTGCACCAGGCATATAATGATTTTAGTAAAATGAATCGAAATTACTACAATAATAACACGAGTAATATGTATACCTCTGGGAGTTCAGAGATTGGAGCTTTAAGTATAAGCTTCGGAATAATTTTTTAAAATTATTCCAAAACTGACACAAGATTGTATCTAGTGCCTGAAGTTTAATTCAAACCTTTTAAGAACACAATAATAGAGTCCATTTCGGCTGCCGTAATTTGATCTTTATACGATTGCATCAAACCTTTATTATATCCATCAACAATATCAGCATTAGGTTCCCAAATTGACCGGCGAATATATTCTTCGTCAACTACAATTGTTCGTTTCTTTCCATTGGTCACCACCACTTCTTCTTTCCCCCATAAGCCTTTATAGCTGGGACCAACTAGTCTGGAACCATCGAGGCTGTGGCAGGTATTGCAGGCATTGGCCTGCATAATAGCCAAACCCGGATGCACGCCGGGGGCTGCCTGTATTTCTCTCTTTGTGGTATCAACATACCATTCATTAAACTCATCCTCCGGCATTACCACTACAGCTGTATACATATAGGAATGTCGTAAACCACAGTACTCGGTACAAAAAAGGTCGTGCCTGCCTGGCTCATTGGCAATAAACCACACACTTTTGTTGTCCCCGGGCACCATGTCTTGTTTAAGGCGGAATGCAGGGATGTATATGCTATGGATTACATCTATTGATTCAAGGTCAAGTTTGATGGCCTTGTTGGCTGGAATGTATAAGGTATCGGTACGCTTGCCATTTTCGTACTCAAAGCCAAAATTCCACATACGAGAAGTTGTATTAATTACCATTGCATCTTTTGGTGCTTTAGAGAACATAGGTTTCCATCCTCTCCAACCAAAATAAAACATCACAAGAACCAAAATAAGTGGAATGACTGTCCAAATCACCTCAAGCATATTATTACCTTCTATTTGTTTGGCAACACGCCCCTCACGTGCCCTGTATTTCACAAGAAAAACAACAATGGTAATACTAATGGCGACAAAAAAGAAAACAATAACCGATAAGATGAATAAGAATGCATCGTCTACTTTATCGCTATAATTTGTAAGGCTTTTATACATTTCTTAAAGATATTAATTATTGAAACATGTAGTCTGAAAACGTAAGGATGATAACCACAATAAAAGTTAGCAACACAACACCGCCAAATATAGCATACATCTTGTTTTCGAACTTAAGGTGCATAAAGTAGAAAACAATAAGTGTGGTTTTGAGCATAGCAAAGAGTAAGGCACCTGCCACAGCAAGTGGTCCTAAATCGATGAGCGTTATAGCAATGGATAAGAAAGTAAATACCAAAAGCGCACCTAAAATAAGCAAGTAGGTTTTTAACGGAACTATATGATTTTCATGATTATCCATAATAAAAGATTTAAGCAATTAGATAGAATAAAGGAAACAGAAAGACCCAGATTATATCAACCAAATGCCAGTAGAGTCCAACATTTTCCTGTATTTGATGGTTGTCTTTGGTGGTTTTATTATTCTTCACCCGAAGCAAAACAATGCCAATTAGCACGATACCCACCAGGATGTGTAAAGCATGCAAACCAGTCATTGCAAAATACAAGCCATAGAACATAGTATCGCCAGCACCTAGTTCTGCAAGCATTGCGGAGCTGGGGAATAAGCCATGCTCAATCTTGGCACCCCATTCGAAATATTTATTTACCAGAAAAACAACGGCAAGTAGCAGTGTTATGGCCAGAAAAGCAAGGGTTAATTTCTTATTTCCCATTTTTATAGTAGAGATTGACATGGCGATGGTGGCACTGCTCACCAGCAGGATAACTGTATTTGCTGCCCCCAGCCAGACATCGAGTTCCTGGGCTGCAAAATGAAAGGCTTCCTGATGTACATAGCGAAATACAGCATAGGTAATAAAAAGCCCCCCGAAAAAGAGCAATTCATTAAAAATGAACAGCCACATTCCCAATTTGGATCCTTCGTCGTCTCTGTGTATCTGTTGTGTCATAGCTACCTGAATTAAGATGTAAAGTCGTAAGGCTTTTTCGTTATAGTGGGTATTTCCTCGAAATTCTCAAGCGAGGGAGGACTAGACACCTTCCACTCCAGTGTTACTCCATTCCATGGATTCGCTTCTGCCGGTTCGCCATTGCGAGCAGATTTTATCAGGTTACTGATAATGATTGTTAATCCGATGATCAAAATAATTGCACCAAAAGTTGAAAGGATATTTGCACCATGGAATTCAGGTAAATAGTCGAAATACCTCCTTGGCATTCCCTTTATGCCCAGATAAAACATCGGAAAGTAGAGTGTATTAAAACCAATGAAAAATATTCCCCAACCGGTATTGGCTGTTTTGGCATCGTACATTCTGCCAAATATTTTTGGGAACCAATAGTGAATGGCCGCAAAGAAAGCGAAACCTACTCCACCAAATATAATGTAATGAAAGTGTGCCACCACAAAAGCTGTATCATGCACGTGCACATTGGTTGCAAGCGATCCCAAAACAAGTCCGGTAAGTCCGCCAATCATAAATACTACCAGGAAGGAAGCCGCCCAGATTAAAGGAGTTTTCAATACAATTGATCCCTGATAGAGTGTGGCCACCCAATTGAACACCTTAATAGCACTCGGAATTGCTACCAGGAAAGTAAGAAACGAGAAGGCTACCAGTGAAACTTCGCTGAGACCGGAGGTAAACATATGGTGGCCCCACACGAAATATCCAATAAATGCAATAAGCATGGTGGAGAACACAACTGCTTTATAGCCAAAAATAGGTTTTTGTGAGAAGGTGGGTAAAATTTCAGAAATAACGCCCATGGCCGGCAATATCATGATATATACAGCTGGGTGTGAATAAATCCAGAACAAATGCTGATAGAGCACCGGATCACCCCCCAGAGCAGGATCGAAGAAGCCAATCTGAAGCGTGCGCTCCAGTACAACAAGCAATAATGTAATAGCAACAATAGGCGTAGCAAGCAGCTGCACCCAAGCGGTAGCATATAGGGCCCACGGGAACAAGGGCATTTTCAGCCATTTCATTCCTGGTGCACGCATCCGGTGAATGGTAACAATAAAGTTCAGACCAGTTAACACAGAAGAGAACCCCAGTATAAAGGCTCCCAGTACAGCCGGTAGCATATTGGTGTTGGTTTTAAAGCTGTAAGGTGCATAAAATGTCCAACCGGTATCTGGTGGGCCATCGCCCATAAACTGCGACGAAACTGCTACAATGGCACCAAAAATATAAACCCACCACGATGCCAGGTTTAGTTTTGGAAAGGCAACATCTTTTGCTCCAATCATTATGGGAAGCAGAAAATTCCCAAAAACCGCCGGAATTCCCGGTATCACTATCAGGAATATCATGGTAATACCATGGAGTGTAAAAATTCCATTGTAGGTTTGAGCCTCCATGATGGTTTTTCCGGGAGCAATGAGCTCAAGTTTCATCATAAGTCCCAAAATAGCTCCTAGAATAAAAAAGGCAGCAATAGAATACAGGTATAAAAGCCCAATTCTCTTATGATCGGTGGAAAATATCCAGCCAAGTAGACCTTTGAACTTTCCCTGGTATTTCAGGTAGTTTTCTTCATGCATGTGCGTCGATTCTGCGTTCATTCTGCAAGGATTTTATTATGGGTTAATTTTTCGAAAACTTTGGTTTTATTATAAGATAGAAAAAAAATAGCAATGCCGATGCAATAATTATAATGCCAAATGCTTTTGCAATATTATTTAAACGCTGGTAGGCAGGGGCAACATACGGAAAGCAATATTCATCGTTTTTATAGGTTTTCGGAAGGGTATTACCTTTATTTGCCTCTATAACAGAAATTTGCAACTCGGAGGGAAGCAGGTTAATACCCATGTTGTACCGAATTATCATCCCATCGGCGTTGACAAAAATCATACTCGCTTTGTGAATATATTCGGTCCCGACTTTTTTAAATCCAAAACCCAGGCTTGAGGTTACTTTTTGAATATTTAACGAATCACTTGTAAAAAATTTCCACCCTGAGCGGGCTTCAGTTTTCTTTTGCATCGATTTTATGTAATTGTTTTTCTTTTGCAGTGCCAATGCCGGAGTATCGCGCGGATCAAAGCTTATAGCAAAAAATTGGTAATCAGTGCCAAGTTCTAAATTGCTTTTCTCAATGATGCTTTGCGTTTCGTTGAGCAGGGGAGTGCATATTCCGGGGCAATTAAAATAAACAAAACTGATTACAGTTGGAATGGTAATCTCCTCTAGTAAGTTAACGGTATCGCCCTGCTCATTAATAAGTAAAATGTCGTTTGGGATATATTCACCAAGCTTTTCGGAAATTTCTATTTCATTGCCAATAGTTGGGCTGTTCCATACAAGTAATATGGATAAAAATGCTGGAATGTAATACTTATAGCCTAATGCCATTTAGGAACGGAATTAATTGGAACGTATAAATATTATCTCATTTAAACAATGAGCTTTAAGTATTGTTCTCTGTTATATTATTTAAATTCAAAGTGTTATTTTCCTTAGTATTGTAAGGTATAAAATTACGTGGTAAATAACCAGAATTAACCGATGAAAATAATATCATTATACTAAGTGCAGCTTGTTTAGAGTTAATTATCTTATTTTTTCGAGTTTCGGCAGGTTTATATTACATAGCACCCGCTTTTAAAGCTTGCATTCGTCCAGAAAAGTAATACTTCGGGGAGTTTATCCTAAATATAACTTCAAATAATATTGATTTAACCGATACTTACCATGAAGATACCCTATGGATGAAGTCCACGAGTAAATATGTGAGCATTGTTGTAAAAACTGATTCCCGATGCTTCATATTTTTACTAAAAACAGATATTTTGTCTGGCTCATCATTCAACCTGCATTCGATAACCCAGGAGGAAATAAAGCAAAGTGGGTATCTTCCCTTGAAAAAAGATTTTACCTGACAGGATAAACTGTCCTCTACACATCTGTCAATTCGCGATTCGGCAGGTGTCAATCGTATTACCCTTGGCTATAGTTCAATGAAGCGCTTGGCTTTAAGTAACGTGGATCTGATGGGTGAAGGGCAGGGGGCTAAAAAGTATATGAAAACCTACCTCTGAGATAAATTGTAAAAAAAAAAGAAGGAGACTGTGTTCAGTTCCTTCTTTTTTGTCACGTTCAAAGAACTATTTTATTCTGGTAAATAAATTACAATTTCTACTTTTCGGTGTTTTTCAAGTTCCTCTTCACTTAGGTCTTCCCAGTTCACTCCTTCTTTTAGCGTATGCGAATCGCCAAATGAGAAGGTTCGTATTCGACTTTCACCAATGCCCATGGCCTGAAGGTAATCTTTTACAGAGTGTGCACGTTTTTTCGAAAGCTCAAGGTTGTATTCGGTGTTACCTAATCCATCGGTATATCCTTTTATAGTCACATACAAACGATTATCTTTTTTTAGTTCTTCAACCACCTTACCATCGATCGTATATACTGCTTTAGGCCTCAATGAATAATCATTTAAGTCAAAATTTACCACCACTACATCATACACAGGATCGGTTATTTCGCTTTCAGGGATAACCATGTATCCATAGCCAGTAGTATCGACTGTTATTTCAGAGAAAAACGATAGGGTGTCAACATCCAAAGAATAGGTTCCGGCCTCGAAGTTATCTTGAATATGCTCAATATTGGTTTGTAAATTAACCTGCTGGTCATTAAGGGGCACATTGATACTATACTTTTGAATTTGAGTAAATTCTACTACTTTACTATCGAGAAAAAGGCTTGAACGTGACGATTCGGTAATCACCTTACCATCTTTGAAAATCTTAGCAGGAAGCAAGCTAAAAGAAATTTCATCACCTTCTTCAATTTCAAGTTCTTTAGAAATCATCGAAATATCGATTAGTTCTCCTCCGGTGGTTTCGAACTGTTCGTTATTCTCCAGAAATGCCTCAAACGATTGCTTGTAAGCTTCTGCAGAGATTGGGTCGGAAGTAAAATCGTATTTTACTTTGCGGGTAAGGGGAACAATAATCTCTGTTTCTTTTCCAGTGATTGCATCGATTTTGGTTACGGTAAGGATATATTCCTTGCCAGGAATAATGCTAAGCTCGTTTGCAACAAATTGGTTTTTCTCCTCTACCTCCTCCTTCGAGCTAGTATTCACGCTTACACTAAGCCAATCCGGCGATGCGGTGCTCAATCCGGTTGTGTCGATTGTAATAGCGCCGAAGAAGGGGAGGGTATCCAATGCCATCACTATTTGCTCTAATTCAAAGTTTTCAATCACGTAATCAATATCGGTTTGGATATTTAGTGATTGACTGGTGCCAAACGGAACATTAATTGTATACATTTCTTCCTTTGATATAGCATAATCCATTCCGTCGAGTGAAAGTATACTTTTTGCATCTTCAACAATCGCTTTTTTACCAAACTTCATGGCAGGGAGCAAATTAAAGGTAATATCTTCACCAGGCTGAATTTCAAGCTCTTTCGATAATATAGAAATATCGATAAGTTCTTCATCGGCTGGTTCAAGGTCATCTCTGCCGAGCACCATTTGAGCAAAGGCTAGCCTGAATGCGTCCTGCGAATTAGCGGCTGTTCCGAGATTGTATTTAACTCCGCGTGTAAGGGGAATTATGATTTCTATTTTTTCACCCGAAGCCGGATCCACCTTACCAAGAGTAATGATATACTCTGTGCCAGGAATGATGCTTATTTCCTCTGCAGTAAGCTGGTTTTCTTTAATAACATTTTCTGTAGACTCAGTATTAACAGTCATCGATACCAACCATTTACTGCTTGGATCAAATACAGGTCCGGTTTCAACTACTATTCCATGTTTTTTAGGATTAAAGTTATCTTTCAGATGATCGATGTCTGTCTGAATGTTAAAATTGACTTCATTATCGAGAGGTAAAACAATAAAAAAGGCTCTTCCGTAAATGCTAATTTCTTCATTGTCGATAAACAACCTTGATTCGCCTTTTTGTTTATAACCAGTAACCTTGTCTTTGTCTTTTACAAACCGAATGGTATATATTTCCCCCTCGGTAAACTGAAGCTCTTTTGCTAAAGCGGTTAAGTCAATTGTGCTTGTTTTTGGATCCTGGTAATCATCAGCAACCTCTTCAAGGTAGTTTAAATACGATGGATCTATGGGGTTTAATCCTGCTGTAAACTGATATTTCATGCCCGCTTCGAGCGGTATCTCTGCTTTATCGAGTGGAGTTGGTTGCAATAGTTCCTTGCTTTTCTGACCAGGTGTCAGTGTCTTGCTTCGAAAAGCATTTTCAGCGGTCGGATTTTCATGCTGGATTATCATTTTATAAGGTTCTTCAGGCAGGAAGCTAAAATTAAATCCAGCGTTTTCTTTTGAACCAATATTATATTCATCGCCATTACTGAGGTATAGATTAATCTTACCTTCCTGAATTTTTCCGCGACGTTTGTGCCTATAGGCAGCATACTTAACTTTTAAATCGAGCAAATGCAAGCGGTAGATATCTTCTTTTCCTTTCCCTCCGGGGCGGTTTGAGCTAAAATATGCAGTAAGATCACCTGGTGCAAACGAAAGTCCTAGCTCGTCATATTCTGTATTTACCTTGCTACCAAGGTTCTCTGCAATAGATGTGGGGTCATTTAAATTTATCCTAAAAAGGTCAAAACCTCCTATACTGTTGTGGCCCTGAGAAGAGAAATACAGAATCGAATCGTTTAATAAAGAGGGGTTCAGTTCATTTCCGGAGGTATTAATTCTGGGGCCAAGATTTCTCGGATCTGACCATTCCCCATTTATAAGATCGCTGGAGTACAGGTCAAAACCACCCTGGCCACCCTCCACATCAGAAGTAAAATACAATTTTGTACCATTGCTATTCATGGTAAGTTGTCCAATATTATCGAAACTGCCAATTGAAAAATTGCTTGTTTCGAGTGCCTCATTTGCCTCGTAAGGTATTCCTGAAGAGTAGGTTTTAAAACCACGATTGTACCCTTCACTTCTGCTAAAGTAAAGTGTATTGGTGATATCGAAAAAATAGGGTGAGCTCTCGTTCAATATTGAGTTTAGTGATTTATTAAAAATATCTGCTGCACCCAACATGCCCTGTTTTGTAAAATTTGAAACAAAAACATTGTAGCTCTTGTCTAGATTAGCTTCTTTATTAATTGTTCTGTTCGAAGAAAATAAGACCTGCCCATCGATGGCAACAGGATTAATCTCGGAGGCTGAAGAATTTATTAGCGGAATATGATCTACAATAATAATGGTGGAATCTTTATACAACTTAGCCCTGTCATCAGAAGTACTGATGTAGTTTTGTCCCTCAATCTCAGACTCAACCACAGCATTGTATTGGGTAAGCCAGTTTTCGAACTTAACAATATCACCAATTTTAAGCAATACAAGTGCATACCTGAGGCGATATACATTTGGTATTTTTAGGTCGCTGTTAAAAATGATCTGGTAGCATTCAGCTGCTTGCGCATATTGTTCCAAAACTGTGAATGTTTCGGCCTTGCGGAGAATCGAATAATAGTTTTTATTATCCTTTTTGTAGGCCATATTATAATAGGTAATGGCTTTTTTGTACTCCTTTTTGTCATAGTAATAGTCACCCTTTTCGTCAAATATGTTGGTCACATCTGCTATGCTTGTGGTGCCTTGCCCAAATCCAACAATGCCGGATAAACTAAATATTAATACAAATAAAAAAGTTCTCATTCTATCAGAAGTTTACACGAAAATATTCAATTAATTGCATTTATTAAAAATGGATGTCATTATATTCCAGTATTTAACGGAATACTTAAATATTTGAAGCTGTATCTTTTTAGCGCTAAATTGTTCTGTACAGCCCACCATTCAACAATGAAGAGATGGTTTAATGTACCATTATAACCCCTGAAAAATCGATAGAGGTACTGTTTAAAACTAATCTTATAGTAGCAAACAAAAGACTATTTATTCCCTGTCAATAAATGTTTTTCGAGGAAAATCGCGATGGATTGATAGAGTGCGAATCGGTTCTCTTCGTTTCTAAAGCCATGCCCTTCGTCTTCGCGGAGGATATACTCAACCTCGATTCCGCGGTCTTTTAGCGCATCAACCATTTGATTAGATTCTTCAACCTTAACCCGCGGATCGTTGGCTCCCTGAGCAATCAGGAGTGGAGCTTTTATTTTATCTGCATGCAGAGCAGGAGAAATGCTTGCCAGCATTAGGCTATCTTTTTCCGGATGTCCAACCAGTTCATAAAACATCTCACGAACCGGCTCCCAATAAGGAGGTAAAGCACCCAAAAAACTAAACATATTCGATGGACCCACATAATCAATTCCGCACGCGTACAAATCAGGGGTAAATGTGACACCTGCCAGTGCAGCATAACCGCCCCAGCTACTGCCATAGATGGCTATTCTGTCCTCATCGGCAATACCTTCATCTATAAGCCAATAAGCACCATCGTTTATATCATTTTGCATGTTCCGGCCCCATTGTTTTACAGATTTTAACCAGAAATCTTTTCCGTATCCTTTCGACCCCCGGAAATTCATTTGAAGCACAGCATATCCTCTATTTGCCAAAAATTGTACTTCGGGATTAAATCCCCAATAATCTCGAATCCAGGGACCACCATGTGGATGAATTACTACCGGAAGGTTTTTAGCTGCAACCCCTTTGGGCAGTGTAAGGTATCCATGAATCGTTAGTCCATCGCGGCTGGTATAGGCAATGGGTTTCATATCAGCCATGTGTTCTTCCTTAAGCCATGGGCTAACATCAATTATCTTTTTCAGGGATTCGTTACTGGTATTATAGAGGTAGTAACTACCTATTGTTTTATCTGTATACGTTCTGATAATAAATATATCTTCATTTTTATTTTTTGATGCAACAACTACTTCTTTACCTTTTAATTTGCTTTTTATTGATTTGAAGTGTTGTTCCATCTGCTCATCGAAAAAATGAACTTCTCTTTTTGAGGTAATATAATGTGCAGCAACTAGTTTTTTCTTCTTAGCGGAGTAGGTTACCTTTGAAATATCAACATCAGGATTTTTAAATATAATTGCAGTTTCGGTTCTCGATTTTGGATCGAATACTACTACTTCTGATTTATCACGGCCAAGGTTCGAAAGTGCATAAATCATTTTGTTATCAAAAGTGAAAAACTGGGGAATAAATTCATCCCGCCAGCTAACCTTTAATACAGTTTCGAATTTTCCAGACTCATCGTCGCGGTATAATATTTTACGATTTGCTCCTCCCACCACTGCCACAGCCAGGCGCAATTTTCCATTGTGATCTGTAAACCAGTCAATAATATTTCCGGGATTTTCGGCAAGCATTTGCAACTCTCCGGTAACGATATTCAGCCGATAAGGATCAAAAACAGTCGAATCTCTCATGTTTAACCCCACGATAATATCATCTGGTTCCTCTTTTAATTCATCTATCAATGTTAAACGAACATCGGGAAAGCAGGTCAGGCATTTAAGGTCGCTGCCATCAATATTTACTGAGTAAAGCTTATAATCTTCATTGCCACCCTTGTCTTTTACAAAAAGGATGCGAGTATCATTGGCCCAAATATACCCTCCAATATCTCTGACAGTCTCAAAAGTAATTTGTTCAACAGACTCATCATCAACATGTTGAATAAACAGATTCATTCTGTTTTCATGTGGAGCCATATATGAGATATACCTGCCATTTGGAGAAATCTTTATGTATGTTTTTTCAGGATTTCTAAAAAAGTCTTCCAAAGGTATTTTGGCGGGTGGCGCCTCAAATCTTTTGCATCCCAAAGCAAAAAGTAGTGTTAATATTAATATCAGTGGTGACTTTATCTGCATGTTTAACTAAATTTGAAATTCTAACAATACAATTACTTAGTAAAGTAAAATGTGAGAAATTGTTCAAATTGAATGAGTAAAGATACAATATTAAAGCTCTCAGAAATAATCGATGGGGAAGTTTATAGCGATGACTTGCATCAGCTTATATATTCAACAGATGCTTCAGCCTACCGCGAGAAACCTACCGGGGTTGTTGTTGCAAAGAATAAGAACGACATCAAATCAGCTATTCAGTTTGCGCGGGACAATAAACTTAGCATTGTTCCTCGTGCAGCCGGAACCTCACTGGCCGGCCAGGTTGTTGGAAGTGGTCTGGTA
>DNTK01000277.1 GCA_003508755.1 Bacteroidales bacterium
TCCCAAGCCATCGAAATATTGGATACTTTCGCTTGCCTGGAAATTACTCACGGGTATTAGGCTATCCAATGGTTCACGAGGAGAAATGGATTGCACAAAAGTTTTATCGGCACTACCACTAATGTAGTGGATTGGATTCAAACCAATAGCTTCAGAATAAGGAATCTTTGTAGTTACTTTACTTTCCGTATTGTAAAGCAGGGTAATTTCCGCAGAACTTAGAGCTCGATCATAGATCCGAATATCATCAATAGAACCTTTAAAGTGATAATATCGATTACTTGATTGGAAAACACCAATATAAAAGGTTTTATCCCAGCGTGCATTGCTTATGGCTCTTGAACCATGTAAAACGCCATTTATATACCATCTCTCTTCTGTACCGTTAAACCAATACATGATATGATTCCATTCATCGAAATTTACCTCATGATAGTTACTAAAGAAGTTTCCGTTTTGTTGAGTTAGAAGGAAGTTGTTATTGTGAAGTAATAAACGTTGGTTATAATCTGCCCCCATAATCGTTCCATAGCCAGTAGGTTGCCCAGAGGCTGGTTTTATCCAACTGGAAATTGTAAATGGATTTCCAGCATAAATATTTAAATCAGGCATGGTTATGTAATCATAGGAACCATCGAATTCATACGCTGAGTTGGGTTTATCATTTCTATCAGTTGTCGGTGAAACATTACCGCTAATCGAAACGCCACTATAGTTTCCAGTTTCATCACTTATATCCCCATTAAATAACCAATGTCCTATGGGATCATCGATAGTAGGCTCAACTATGGAATACGTGATTTCAAGCTTAGGATGGCGAGTTGGATCAGTATGCTCTCTTGAACAAAATGCCATTCGGGTATAATATTGCTCATTTACCAAGCGCATCATAAAACCATGGCCCAAAGAAGGATTATCAATCATATCTTGTACCATAGCTGTAACATCAAGGTTTAAATAATCCTGGTCAGGTGCAGTAGATGCAGGTAAGGTTATTCTATTATCAGTTGTCGTGGGTGGCTGATTGGCCCAGGTCACTGTTGATTCACTCCAGCTCTCTGTTACCCTTTCCAGATAACAAGCATTGGATTTATAACCGCCCATTGCAGAACTTCTGTGTTTATAATCATCACTTGGTTGAGGAGTCTGAGAATATAGACTAAGTCTTGCACTTGTAATAACAGCCCCGGCAGGGATGGAGGATAAATCAAAATTCATTATAGCTCTATCACCTAACCTATACCCACTTAGTGTCCATTCCGATGCATGATTTCGAATTATGGTTTGATAATTGGTAGTGGTAATGTATTCATAGCCGGGCTTCTCACAAATTCGAATCCATGCATCAGCACTTGGATTAAGCGTGAGGGTAGTTTGTGAATATCCTGAAAAAGAGCATATGAAAAGTGCTCCCAATATGATTAAAAATTTATTAAATGAATAGCGTTTCATGTAATTAAAGGTTTTTGAGATTAACGTTTGGGATACTATCACTAACAGGTTTTACCTCTTCCTGAATATGGTCTTTATAGATAATAAAGGTTCTTCCGTTTTTGGTCTTATATCGAGGCAAGCCATCATCACCCTTATAAATGTTATCATACTTTCTAACAAAATCCATTGAATCTACCCTTGCCTTATGCCTTTTCCATTTTGCCTTTGCTATGCGTGTATCAATTACATCCCCTCTGGCATTTAAGGCATAAAAATCTTTTTTCTGGCCATTCTTTTTAGTACCCTCAATTACTAGATAAGGTATTTTTAACCTTTCTGGCACCTTAATATAAACTTTACCTTTTTCAACGAAGTACCTATCAGGATTCATTTTCTTAAGATCCTTAACAGCAAAGGTTCTTTGTTTCTCATTGTATGTAAGTGTAATGCTTTCAAAAGTCTTCAGCTCCTCAATTATAAAAGCACAATATAAAGTGGGTAAAGAATCTTCAGGATTTGTTGATGCCTTATAATGGTAAGAATATGTGATTTGCTCTTGTGCATTTAACTTGACTATGAATAATAGTAAAACCAGTTGAATCACTAAGATTTGTATGTAATGTCTCATTTTTGTTTTGTTTGTAGTAATTAACATACTATGTTTTCCTGTTAATAAGTTTTATAATCCTGCACCGCTGCTAATCATAATATCTTTGTAGGTGGCATCTGAATTTCCACAACCATTTACAGCTGTTACGATTAACCTTGAATTTCCTGTACCATTCCATAAAATATCTATTGATGTTAAACCCTGACCGGATTGAATCTGACCACCAAAAATTATATCCCAAGAGTAATAGTCTGCTCCTGATACAGGTAAAATTGTATAGGTATCTGTCTCATATAAAAATGTTTTTGTGGGACCGCTAATTGTTCCAGGTGCTGCTAAAACATCTCCTACATTTATTGTTGATGAAAATGTTTTTGTCTCGCCATATGGAAATTCGACACTTACCTGAACTGTTTTTACCCCTGTTGATGTAAATTGTGCAGTCATAGCAGTGTCATTTTGAACAGAAACAACACTACCGCCAATAACAGACCAGGTATAGATTGAACCAGGAATATATTTTACGGTAAATGGATCAGTAGTCTGATTTACACATGCAGTTGGGGGATTAAAAATTCTTAGGTCAGTGTCATATACTGTATAATCATACTCCAACGGACCAGAGAGACCACATTGATTTTCAGCAAAAACTTGAATAAGAGCTTCATTACCGCCTGTGATTGTAATATTAAATGTTTCATAAGAGAAGTTTTCTACTCCTCGAAAAAACCAGTCATAATCATCCACTTCAGTATCTGGAATAATTGAGAAACTATATGGTATATCCGTATAGAGTGGATCTGCAGGCCATGAGTTTTCAGTTGGAATTGCAGGTATTTCTTGTAAGTCTATTGTATGGGATTTAACCAATGTTCCTTCACAGGCACTTAAACTAATAGTAATATCACCATAATCAGAAGATGGCAAACTAACATTTATATTTGAAGAGCCATTCCCTGAAATAATTGAAGCACCATTGTTAACACTCCAACTGTAGTCTAAATATGGATTATTACTTGAAACAGAAAAAGGTTCTGTTGTTCCAACACAAGCTTCATCTACACCTGTGATTTCAGTAAGTGATGATACAACTGTGGAAACATTAAGTAAGCGGGTAAATGAAGTTCCATTATCGTCACTAATGGTAACCGATATATCTCCACCGTTAGCACCAAACTCAAGATTAATACTGCTTGTATTTTGTCCGGAAAGTATGTTAGAACCAGATGGATGGCTCCAAGAATAATTTGCTCCTATCCTATCTAAAGTAGAATATGTTTCTCTACCGCATGACAGTGGATTATTACCATTATCTGGTACAATATCATATTGAGATTCATCGACAGAAACATTAACATCAACGAATTGTGTATAAACTTTTGTACCTGTTTCGGGTAGTCTAAACTGGGCTGTGACTTTTCCTGATGTAAGGCCAAATCGAACAGTAATTCTGTCCGTTCCTGCCCCACTAACAATACTTGCTCCAGCAGGTACTGTCCAGCTAATATTGGTGGCATCGGAAATAATCGAATATGAATAAGAACTGAAACCTTCAACATTACTGTAACCATTCATTCCCTCTAATGCATAATTATATACATATTGTTCCAAGACTTTCTCATCATTATCGAGAGTTTTATGTAGTCTACCAAAACCATCATAAACATATCTGGTTGTTAGTCCTCTGGGATCAGATATTGACGAAATTCCATATGGTAAGTCATATGTATAGGTTGTTACAAACTTATCTGGAAGAGCATTTCGAATTTCACTAAGTTTATTTCTGAGTTGCGTTTCATTATCATGGTTATATTCAGAATTTGATAATGTTTTTGCTTCATTTACTAAGCTTCCAAGTGATGTGGTAACTTCTGAATATATAGCATTATCAACCTTTATAATAGGCTGTAATTCCTTGTATCCCCAAATATAGGTTGTGGTAACATCATTAACCTTTATAACGTCGGTTACATTATTGGTGGTTGGATTATTATACTCCAGTTCAACTTTATCCTCCAGCGGTTTTTCTCCAATTGATTTTTGTATTAATCTGGGTTGCAAATTATCTCCATACAATGTTTTTGTAGTTGAGATTTTTTCAAGTCCTGCAATTATTGGAGCCGGTATTCCATCATCTGGAATTGTTATTATTTCCGGCCCATCTCCAAAATAGGTTGCCGATAAAACTGGATTTGAAAGTATGTTGTTATCATATAAG
>DNTK01000436.1 GCA_003508755.1 Bacteroidales bacterium
GCCATAGCTTTTGTGATCGAAATATTCCATTTGTTTTAAACTCCTTAGGGCTCAATTTTATGGGGAGTAATATAGAATTATTCTTAAGAAGGGGCTTTTCGTAAATTATACCATTCCAGATAACCTCATTTTCAAAATTTGTGGGTACTTTTACGCAAATTATGGTAAATCCCATAGCAAGGCTTGTAAAAACAGGTATTACAAGTAGGTTGAATAGCACAGACTTTTTAAATTTGTAGTAGTAGACGATTAAGAATAACAGTCCACAAATGGCTATTGACAAAAAAGTAATTTCATTTGGCAGCGACTCATGAAAAGCATTTGCTAATAAAACTCCGGCGATGTATGGCATTAATAGCCTCAATAAAGGAGTTTTTCTTATTGCTGAGTAGTCTTTCATATAACCATTGAAAGATATAAATATAAAAAAGCAGATTGAATAAAAGAAAAATAGAGTAACTTAAAATAAAAAATAAAAACTAAGGAAATGATTGATTTAAAAACAAATTATCTTGGTCTAGAACTCAAGAATCCGGTGATACTGGGTGCAAGTAATTTGGTTAATAACCTTGACAATGTAAAGCGGGCCGAAGACAATGGTGTTGCCGCTATCGTTTATAAGTCATTGTTCGAGGAGCAAATTCAGCTTGAGCGCGCTCAACTTGATGAGCAGCTTGAAGAATATGCTGAAAGAGGTGCAGAAATGACTAGCATCTTTCCTAATATTGAGCATGCAGGACCAGAAGAACACTTATTTAATATTGCCCGTGTAAAGCAAAATGTTAAGATTCCTGTTATTGCCAGTCTTAATGCGATAATTAAAGAGTCCTGGATAGATTATGCGCAGCAAATCGAAAAAACAGGTGTTGATGCACTGGAAATAAATTTCTTCTATGTGCCAAAAACAACTGAACTTGATGGCCATGATGTCGTAAAAAACCAGGTGGAGATTTTAAAGGCTATTAAAGGCAGCGTTAAAATTCCAGTTAGCGTTAAGCTAAGTCCATTTTATGCGAATCCTTTACACTTTGTATCATTACTTGAGAAAGCTGGTGCCGATGGCTTTGTTTTATTTAACCGTATGTTCCAGCCCGATATTGATATCGAAGCTGAAGCTCACAATACAACACTATCACTAAGTAATCCTGATGATCACCGCCTGGCGCTTCGCTTTGCCGGATTATTGCATGGAAATGTAAAAGCAAGTATTTGTGCAAATGCTGGTATTTATACAGGTGCCGATGTGATAAAAATGTTACTTGCCGGTGCTGATTGTGTTCAGCTTGTAAGTACGCTATATAAGAATAAGATCGATTATGTTTCAACAATTCTTGGTGATATCAGCAGTTGGATGGAGAAAAAAGGTTATGCATCAATTACCGACTTTAAAGGAAAACTATCGAACAAGAAAATTAATGATCCGTTTGTCTACAAACGTGCACAATACATCGATTTGTTGTTAAAATCAGATGAAATATTTAAAAAGCACCCTGCTATTTAGTTAAGAACAACTGGAATTAAGAAAATAAAAAGGGGCTGCATGCATGCAGCCCCTTTTACTATTTGGGATACTTGTAAACCTAATTGGAATATTCAAAGTCTTCGTCTTCTTCAGCCTCTCCTACTGTGCCAACAATTCTGAACTCTGTTCTGCGGTTCATTTCGCGTCCTTCCGGGTTATCTGAGCCATCGGGCAGGTAGTTGGGAGCAACAGGTTTCGATGATCCATATCCCCTGGCGACCAGTCTTTCTGTTGGTATTCCTTTACTAATAAGATAGTCAACAACACTGTTGGCCCTGTCTTGCGACAGCTCCAGGTTGAACTGGACATCCCCAATACTGTCGGTATGGGAACTAATTTCAATAATAAATTCAGGTGCTTCTTTCAGCATTACCAGCAATGTGGTATCCAGTATGCTTTTCGCGCGACTGCTCAATTCGGCACTGCCAAAGTCGTAATAGATATCAGCCAGAACAATTGGTTTGTCGGTTAGCACATTCACCCAGGTGGGTGGCATTTCAATGGTGTCAGAAAAATTGAAGAATTCAGTCGATAAATACATTTGTTCATCGAAATACTGAAAGCCTTCCATCCTAAACTCATATTCTTCATTGGGTTGAAGTGTAAAATAATATTTCCCATCTTCTCCTGTGGTATAGCGATCCATGAAAACGAATTCATCGCCCTCCTTATCGAGCATATAAAGTCCAATCTGGGCATCTTCGAGAGGCTCTACCGATTCATCCGGATTCATAAAATCAAAACCAGCTAAGTTGCGTTTTCTGCCGAAGCGATCTTTTTCGAAGGGATAAATTGCACCTGTAACCGTTATTCGGATATAATCGTTCCAGCGGTAAGAAAAAATATTATCACAGCAAGTAATCTCATATAAATCATTCGGACGGTTCGAAACAAAAAATCCATCCTCACCCTTTTTACTTACGGTAAAATAAAGATCGTCATAACTTGAATTAATCGGATAGCCAATATTTTTTATTCTTGACCATTTTCTTCGCTCACCGAAAGCGCTAAAAATATCAAACCCTCCAATACCAGGTTTCCCGGTGGAGCTAAAATAAAGTGTTCGGGTTGTGAGATTATAAAAGGGTGTCATCTCATCGGCAACCGTATTTATTCTACTGCCTAAATTTCGCGGCCGGCTGTATCGGTCTTTCTCATCGTCCCAAACAGTATACCATATATCAAATCCGCCTTTGCCCTCAGGGCGGTTTGAAACAAAGAATATGATTTCCCGGTCACTCTTTGCGGTTCTTCCCAGTGCTGGTTGTGTGGCTGTATAATTGGGGTCGTTAATAATCGGAGGTAATTTTTCTATTTTCGTCCATCGGTCACCTTCTTTAGTACTACGGTAAATAGCACAAATCATTTCTCCTTGCCAGTTTCGCTCGCAACGTGTAAAATAAAAGCGCTCACCATCCCTGGAAAGCACACCATTTCCGGTTTCAATGCCTGGTATGTTAATATTTCCGGGAAGTAATTCTCCTCCATTCCAATCAAGTCCTTCTTTTTTTGCCAAGTAAAACTGACGGACCGGCATGGCTG
>DNTK01000511.1 GCA_003508755.1 Bacteroidales bacterium
ACCTTGTTTTCCCCAAAAATTCGGTGACCAACATTGTAAGCATCTAAAATGTCTTCGTTGGATTTTGTTTTAGATACTGCCACCAATGTAACATGCTCGGGAATTGATTCCTTTATGGAAGTGATATTTTTACTTACTGACGACATTTCTTCGAATCATTGCAAATATAAAGTAAGGCTGTATTGTGCAAAGAAAATAAGAATTTCATCATGGTGGTATAAAAATCTGTATTTATATAATGAGTTCAACACATGTTTGTTTTTATTTAGAATAATTCTACAAAACGAAGTGGATTATATTCTAACTTTATACTAGGATGAATCGGTTATGGTTGCACACAAAATTGTTGTTTCAATTACTGCTGAAACGCCTCCTGCAAGGGCTAAGCATATTATTTGGGACCGTAGGAATCTACTTGTTTGTTTCGGTAGTTTTCTCACTTATTCCAGTTAACCGAAAAGCACCTGCTCAAGAGGAAATAGAAATATACCTGTTGAGCAATGGAGTCCATATCGATCTTGTATTGCCTGTAAATAACGCTATAAAAAACTGGAGCAGTGATGTGGCTTTGCCTCCTGAAATCGCTCTCAGGGCTAACTATATTAGTTTTGGGTGGGGTGACCTGGGTTTTTATCGAAACACGCGCGTGTGGTCTGATCTTTCAATACCTGTAGCCTTGAAAGCTGTATTTATGAAAAGTCCGAGTGCTATGCATATTGACTTTTTCATAAAACTCTCTACGGATAAAAGGTGCAGAAAAGTCATGGTTAGCGAAAATCAATACCGAAAACTGGTTGGGTTTACTGAACAGAGTTTTAAACACGATTCTCTGGGAAAGATCATTCCAATTCCTGATCTTAAATACTATGCCTATGATTCGTTCTACGAAGCCCAAAGTTCTTACCATTTATTTAATACCTGCAACACATGGACCAACAGAGCTCTAAAATATGCCAACTTACGTGCATGCCTTTGGACACCCTTCGACAGGGGAATATTATTCCACTATTAAGCACATTGCAATTATTAATTCGTACATTTTGATATTATCATTAATGGTTTTTTAATGTTCTCTCCAAACTCTTATCCATTTCTTTTGTTTAGCTTTATTAGGCTGACAAGATGAAAGTATTAATTTTACAATCGGATTGAATAGATATTAATTTTTAAAAAATAAAAACAATGAAGATTTCTGTAATTGGAGCCGGTAATGTAGGCGCTACTTGTGCCGATGTTTTAGCACAAAAAGATGCAGCAAGCGAGCTGGTTTTACTTGACATAAAAGATGGATTGGCAGAAGGCAAAGCATTGGATTTATGGCAAAGTGCTCCGATAAACCGTTTCAATACCCGCCCCCTTGGTGTGACAAGCGATTATGAAGCAACCAAAAATTCAGATGTTGTTGTTATTACATCCGGATTGCCCCGTAAACCTGGAATGAGCCGTGATGATTTAATTACCACCAATGCCGGTATCGTAAAAACAGTTACAGAAAATATTATAAAATATTCGCCCAATACTACCATAATAGTTGTATCTAATCCGTTGGATGTTATGACTTATCAGGCATTTCTTTCGGCTAATCTTCCAAAAAACCGTGTTATGGGAATGGCCGGGGTGCTGGATACCGGTCGATACAGGGCTTTTCTGGCACAAGAACTTAATGTTAGTCCAAAAGATATTCAGGCTATTTTAATGGGCGGGCATGGCGATACGATGGTTCCACTCCCAAGGTATACAACTGTTTCAGGTATTCCTGTTACAGAACTTATGGATAAGGAAAAACTTGACACAATTATCGAACGTACTAAATTTGGTGGTGGCGAGCTGGTAAAGCTTATGGGCACATCTGCCTGGTACGCTCCTGGTTCTGCAGCTGCCCGTATGGCCGAAGCAGTGGCCCGTGACCAAAAACGATTATTACCCTGTTGCGTTAAACTTGAAGGTGAATACGGATTGAAAGATGTATTTGTTGGTGTGCCCATTGTCCTGGGTGGCGGAGGAGTAGAACAAATTATTGAGCTCGATTTAACAGACGATGAAATGCAATTACTCCACAAATCCTCGGATGCGGTAAAAGAAATGATGGATATATTGGACAAAAAATAAAAAATACTCGCACCATTGCAGTGCAGATAAGCCTAAAACCGTAACTTCTGCTTTTGAGTTGCGGTTTTTTAATGCCCTTATTTTTAATCGTTCTAAATTTCTTAAGTAATATAAATGAATTTAGTTAAGGAATGTTTGCCTAAATTAAACACAGGATAAAGGTTAGCCGTATTTCTATTTGCTATATGCCACATTTTATGTGAACATATTATGAGTTTTAATCAAAACCAAACAAAGTAATTGTCGTATATTAATGCTTGTAACTCGTAATTTTATATTTAAGTATTTATATTGAACAATATGGGCATCCTTACAAAGCTAACCCTTAAGGCAAAATTTGGCTTAATGTATCTTGTTGTAATCATTACTTTTTCGTTAAGCGTAATATTTAGCTACAACAGTATTAATAATGTAAAAGAAGGCTGGGATAATTACCTGGAAGAAATTGCCGTTAGGCAAAGCCGTATCATGGAAATACAAACAGGTTTTGGATATGGAGGTATTATTCATAACTACAAGAACTATATTATTTCCGGGGGTGAAAAAAGCATTGAATATTACAATACCTTTTCGGATACAACCCAACTGGCATTGAGCAGTTACTCAAGTGTGAAAAATATTTCCAGCAGAGAGAGAGAAGCTATAAAACTAATTAGCGAAACCCTTTACCAATACGACGATGCTTTTGAGAAATACAGATTGGGATATGAAAACGGGCTTAATATAGACTCAATAAGTAAGACCATTTTAATTGATGATAGCCCGGCATTGGTTGCATTACACGAACTAAAGACCATATATGAAGAGCTTACCGAAGAGAAAAACGAAGCAATAAAAGCCAAGATAAGCAAAAGTAGGTCCATATTATTGGGGAGCCTGGCAGGAGCGATGCTTATTGTAATTCTTATAAACTTCCTGATTGGTAAACGAATAATAAAATAGGTAGCATTTCTCACATCAAATTTAAAGGCAATTGCCAAGGGAGATATTTCTAAAAAACATATTAAAATATACGCCGATGATGAACTAGGCCAGGCACTGAAGGCAATGAGTGAGATGAAAACCAAGCTTCGGGAAATTCTGGACATGGTGCGTGACACTTCCGATAACTTCGTTATCGAAAGTAAAGATTTAAGCCAGACGGCACAGGTAATTGCAGAAGGTGCGAATCGTCAGGCAGCTTCTACCGAAGAGGTGTCCTCATCGATTGAAGAAATGCATTCAAACATTCAGCACAATGCCGATAATGCCAAACAAACAGAGCAAATTGCCATGTTTTCTGCAAATAGTATTAAGGAAGGCAGTCAATCCTCCGAAATTGCCACACAGGCCATGAGTAACATCACCGATAAGATAAAAATAGTTAATGACATTGCTTTCCAGACAAATCTGCTTGCATTAAATGCTGCTGTTGAAGCTGCCAGAGCCGGTGAACATGGCAAAGGTTTTTCGGTAGTTGCTGCAGAAGTTCGAAAGCTTGCAGAACGAAGCAAGGTGGCTGCCGATGAAATTGATCAGGCTTCGCGTCAAGGTGTAAATGTTTCAGAAAAAGCTAAAGAGCAGTTAGCAAAGGTTGTTCCTGATATGGAGAAAACCTTAAACCTGGTGCAGGAAATTACCAGCGCTTCGCAGGAACAAAGCTCAGGTACAGAACAAATCAATGCTGCAGTTCAGCAATTAAATGCTATTACGCAGCAGAATGCGGCATCATCGGAAGAAATGGCAATCAGGGCAGATGAGCTATTGATACAGGCTCGCCAAATGAAACGCATTATATCCTTCTTTAAAACCGGCGAAACAAAAGTTCAAAGAGCTAAACAACTTCCTAAATATAACACGAAGCAGAAAAAACCAAACGACTCGTTTAGTCATACTCCAGGGGCAAAAGCATCAACGCAAAACGAAAATAGCATTGCACTGAACTTAAAAGAAAGCGAACCGGACAATAACGATTTTGTATCGTTTTAAGCGCATAAACCAACTCTTGATTTTTGTCTAGTGGCCGAAGTCAAGATTCTTATAAAATTTTTTAAGTGTATAAAATGCCTTTTTGCGGTTTCCTGTTTCAGAAATTAAACCTTTTCGGTTCCATCCATTCTGGTAGGGGATCAACATGCGCCGTGGCGAGCGAAAATCAGCTAAAATCCATGGCGAAATTCCGCGTAGTTGAGGAATTCTGGCGAGTATAGGGAGTGTTTCGCGGTATAAGAGATCCTGAAACTCCTCACTCCATCGTGTTAAACTATCTGCATGGTATCCCTGCATGGCACCCGCACCAAATTCCGAAATAATTATAGGTTTCTCCATCTCAATTTCCCAGCGGATATTTTTTATATTTTCTATATCTCCACCGTACCAGCCATAATATTGATTAAAGCTTAAAATATCTACCACATCTGCAAACTTATCTTCCACAACCATAACATTTCTGTTATCTTTCTTGCCATGATCCTCCAAGGCTGCACTAAGCAGGCGGGTACTATCCAGTTGCCTGGCAGTTTTTACCAGGTTCGATAAGAATTTAAAGCGATCATCGGATTGAGGTGTTTCATTTGCCATGGACCAGATGATTACCGAAGCCCTGTTCTTATCCCGGCTAATTAACTCCTTAAGTTGCATCTCTGCTTTTAAATAGGTTCCGGGATTATCCCATTGAATGGTCCAATAAACCGGATTTTCTTCCCAAACCAGCATACCCATTTCATCTGCCAGGCGAACCATGTGTTCGTTGTGTGGATAATGTGCCAGGCGAACAAAATTACATCCCAATTCCTGAGCCCATCCCAGAAGCATTTTTGCATCTTCTATAGAATAAGCTCTTCCTCCACGCATGGCATTTTCTTCGTGCAGGCATATGCCCTTTAAGAAAATATTTTTCCCATTAAGCAAAATATCGGCGCCCCTTGTTGTAATTTGACGGAAACCAATTTTATCGGAAAGTTTATCCGTATTTGTTTTAATAATTACTTCGTAAAGTTTTGGATTCAAATCACTCCAGGGAACAATATTATCTTCTGAGAATACAAAACTGACAAAACCGCTATCATTAGTAATAAATTCCTTTTCGACCGACAACTCAGGAATTGAAACAGTCACTTTTGATTGTGCTCTTTGCATGCCTGACAACCGGATATAACCAACTAACTGTTCAGCATTCTGAGGATCCATCTGCAGGCTGTAATCTTCGATATAGGTTGAGCTAAGCTCATAAATTGTCACATCACGGGTAATCCCCCCATAATTCCACCAGTCGGTATTTAGGGTGGGTACCTCATCAGCAGCACGTTTGTTGTCTACACGCACAATCACAAAATTGTTTTTTGCCTGAACAACATTTGTCATTTCAAAATTAAAAGGAGTAAAACCTCCTTTGTGCATGCCAAGCTTTTTGCCATTTACATACACATCGGCACGGTAATTTACGGCACCAAAGTGAATAAAATAGCGCTTACCAGAATCGTACCCTGGAATATTAAAGGACTTTTTATACCAAAGCGTTCCCTCATAAAAAAAGAGATTTTCCTTTTGGGAGTTCCAGTCACCGGGAACTCGTAAGGTTGGTGAAGCATCAAAATCGTACTCAACCAATTCCATCTTATCTGCTGGTTTTTTGTTCAGAAAGAAAGCTCCGGCTCCCGGATTCTCAGAGCCGCCATGTGGTTGCCAGCGGTAGTTATAATAGCCCGTTTCGTACATATCAACAATGTAATGCCATCTTCCGTTTAAGGTAATTCCTTTTCGGTGATATGTATTCTGCAGAAGTGGTTCACTGGCTGAGGTTGAAAAAGTGCAGAATAGAACCATGCTAAACAATAGAAGTGTTTTCATAAGAAAAGTAAATAAGTGTAAAAAGTGTTCGATGTTTCACTATTCAAATTACAAAAATTAAAATACGTGCACGAGAACATATACCGAAAGCCAAATATTTACTATAAAAATAAAAAGGAACAGCCACTTAATATCACTGCTCCTTTCGCACCATAACTTATATAACTAATTAGCCTTCCTAATCACTTTTTTCTCTTTGATAAACCCTTACCCAATCGACATACATGTATTGAGGAAATACCGTACTTTCATCTGGCACACCTGCATGGGCACCGCCAATGGCCAGGTTCAAGAGAATAAAAAACTTTTCACTTCGGAACTCTGTTAAGTAATCTTTTGTGATATCGAAACGTGCATATTCCTCACTATTTAACCGCCAGATGACCCATTCCTCGTTCCACTCAATTTCGAATACATGAAAAGCATCAGCAAAAATGCCTGTTTCAAGTTTTGTGGATTTTGCTCCCATTTGATCGTGCTTGTAGGGCTTTTCAAGTGAATCGTTCCAAAAATGAATGTTAGCTTCTAAAACACTGTCATTTTTACTTCCATACATTTCGAGGATATCAATTTCACCGCAAAAGGGCCAAGGAGTATCTCCACCATTTTCATCAATATTATCCCCCATCATCCAGAACGCAGGCCACGTTCCGTTGCCATAAGGTAATTGAATGCGTGCTACAAACTTGCCGTACTTCCAGGAATGGCTTTGGGCTGTATGTATCCTCGATGATGTATAATTAAACGTATCATGCACCGCACTGGTATGATGCGCGGCCAGAACCAGGCAACCATTATCAATATAGGTATTTTCATCACTTGCGGTATACTTTTGCCATTCTTTATTCCAGTTTCCATCGGGGTATACCTGGCGGGTCCAATGGCTGCCAACCTCCTTTTCAGTGAATTCGTCAGACCATTTAAGTATCCATCCTTCGCCAGGTTCATAATCATCGTTAAGCAGGTTAGAGGCAGGGTATATAACCTCCCTGGCTTTTGGAGAATTTTCCGGATTGCAGGAGGTAAAGATTATCGCAAGCCCTAACAGGGCAACCATATTAAATATCAATTTTTGCATATCAGGTATGGTGTTTCATTATTCAGATTTAATGCTATAAGGACTCCCAATATAATAAGGATCTTCCATGGCCTTTCTGAAAGCCACTAAGGACTCGGGCGATGAATTCACCCGCCAATCGAGTTCCTTATTAATATTAAACCAGGTATATATTTTTACACGTGTGTATTCCGTTTTAATTTTTGTGAAGGCGTCTGTTATCCAGGCTGCTTTATCAAATCCATTGTGCTCAAACTCTCCTGTTCCAAACTCAGCTATCATCATCGGTTGTTCACCCAGTTTAGCACATGAGTCATACAATGCTCTGAAACAATTATCAAAATCGCGTAAGGGTCTTTTTCCACCCCATGGATCCTGAGGGTAAAAGTTGTAAGCATCCAGGCCTATCCAATCAACATAGTCATTACCCGGCCAATAATTCGAAACATTGTTCCACGCCTCTTCGCTCCTATCAGTTGATGGTCCGTGCGGCACCCACAGCCATTTTACATTGTCGGCACCAATGGCTCTGAACTTATCCACAACATACTTCCACACTTCAATTACCCTTTCGGGTCCGCCACTGGGGCCACCATTTTTATTGCCGCTCCATACATACCAGTTTCCGTTAAACTCGTGCATAAAACGTATAAGTACTCTGTGATTAAAGGCTTTGGCATCCCTGGCAAAACGTTCGATGTATGCATCGTACTTGCCATTCAGCACATCGTTAAACCCAGAGTAGCCTTCTGGCCCGGTTTGACTTGTATTATTTGGATCTTTTGAGGGCCAGAAAATTTCCCATGTAAGATGGGGTATGATTCCCCTCTCGTGCAGCCTTTGACATGCCACCATTGGAAACTCATCGTCCCAGGTCGGAAACCAGACCACCGAACCTACTTTCTGACCGATGATTTCTTCGAAATCATCTACCTCATATATTTCGCCCTTCGATAGGGTTTCATTTCCGTTTTCGGGATAAAACCCGATAACACATCCTTTCCAGCCGCCTTCCTTCTCTTCATGAACTGTCGGAGTGGTGCAACTAAAACTAACTAAAATGAAGGCTATAACCAACGTTTTGAACCAGTAAGATCTTTTCATTCTTTCATTCCCTTTTTTTGATGCTACTTATTGCACTTTATTGCACTGACAGCATTTTTGTAATGACACTTTTTTGAGAACTAATTGTTATTAAATAAACACCTGGTAATAACTTATTATTGTTAATTTGAATCAATCCATTAGGTTTATCGTATTCTTGGCTATGCACTAATTTGCCATCCACACTCACAATTTGTACTGCGAAGTTATCAAATTCAGCCGGAACCGATATATTGAGTTTTTCACCATGAAATGGATTAGGATAAATCTGAATATCCTTGTCGGTTAAATAACTTAGGCTCGTCATATCTGAGCTTTTTCCGATTTCAATCCAGTTAAGATTAAATCCACCTTTAGTTGCTGATACTTTTAGTGTTTGTATACCTGCTTCGAGGTCAAAAGCACCGGTTACTACAGAGGTCCATGTTTGCCAGCCTCCTGTCGGGGAGGTGTTTACGGTAGTTAATTCCCTATCATCGTCACCATAAAAAACAATGGTACCGGAAGAACTTTGCCCTGCAACTCTTACCTTTGCCCTGTATTCATTATTTTCAGCTACGTCAATTGTATAGGTCATCCAATCACCTGCATCTATCCATCCAACATTGGTACCTCCTCCTGTATCTTCACAATCCTCTGTATCAATACCACTCATTTGTGTATAATCTTCAGCCTGTATTTTACCCGGCACCGCAATTCCTGTGAGCTCCGGAGTGGTGAAAGCTACGCTCGCAGTATCGGATTCGTTTCCGGCTTCATCAACTGCCGCAATACTAAATATATAGTGTGTTTCAGGTTCCAAATCAAAAATTTGCAGCGATGTTCCTTTGGTAGAATCAATTTTCATATCATCCAGGTATATAATATACTTATCGACCACAAAATTATCTTTTGCCAAATTCCAACTTGTATTTGCGAGGTTTCCTTTGGCATCTATTGTAATGTTTGCTGGTTTTTCCGGAGCTATTGTATCGTTCTCACCCAATTTAAAATCATAATAACGTACATAATCTACTATCATTTGCTGTGGCCAGGCACCATTATCATCGATATCACCCCCCATAGCACCTCCTATAGCAACATTTAAGAGCACATGATGTGCCACATCAAAAGGCCATTCCTCGGTAGACTTATACTCATTAACATATGTGAAAATGTGAATATCATCGACGTACCAATCGATATGATCAGGAAACCATTCAATGACATAGGTATGGTAAGTATCGGTTACATCACCGATATGTATACCGCCACTTTTTTGAGTACCTGCAATATGATTGTATGCACCTGTATGAATGGTCCCTAATATATGTCCGTAGTTATAGGTTGCCGAGTGTTCCATAATATCTATTTCACCGCAATTGGGCCAGTTACCATAAACCCAATCTGTTGGCAGGGTCCAGAATGCCGGCCATGTTCCACCGGTACTTGGCAGCTTCATTCTTGCTTCAAGACGTCCGAATAAAAAGTCTCCCTTTCCTGAGCTGTTCATACGTGTAGATGTATACTTGTTAGAGCCAATTGTTTCTTTTCGTGCCTCGATTATCAGATTGCCGCCAGAAACGATAGCGTTATCTCCGTCGGTGTAATACTGTGCTTCGCCATTGCCCCAGCCACCGCCGCCAGTTTGAAAGTTCCACTTGGTTCTGTCCACCTCGCCGTCGATATTAAATTCATCACTCCAGGTAATCTCCCATGGAAGTGTATCCGTTTGTACGGTCAGGAATGTTGTATCTGAAGTATTTCCGGATAAATCTTTTGCAATCAAGGCAAAATCCATTTCCAATCCGGGTGGTAATTTACTTAATGTTACAGTGGTATCAGAAGTTTTAGCGAATAAGCTGCCATTCATAAGAATATCATAGCCACTCACAACTGTTGTTGGATCAATTGATTTGTTCCATGCCATGTAAACATCATGGACATCGGTTTGGGTTTCGGTAATTACTACGGCAGAAGGGTTATCGCTATCTGCAGGATTTACCAATCTCAATTGCCACCAGTTTAAATTAAATCCTCCACTGGCAGCTTTAACTTTGATAGTCGTTTCACCCTCTGGAAGCGTAATTAGTGAGTCGCCCTGTACAGTGCTCCATGTTTGCCACCCACCTGTAGCAGGCAGCATTGTTTTTTGAGCAAGTGTTTCGACAATGAGTAAATCTGCCACTCCACCCCCACTCTGGCTGGCTATTCTGTAACTAATCTCATAATCACCTGCAACAGGAATACTTATCTTATATTCCATCCAGTCGTTATTGTCGATCCAGCCAACATTTAATCCGCCGCCATCATCGGTGGTATTCTCGGTCTGCACTCCCTTCATCTGACTGTAATCTTCTGCTTCAATGACAAGTTGTGCATCTATTCTGGTAAATGCGCTTGTTAATAAAAGAGCAATGAAAAAAATTGGTCTTTTTAGTTCTAACTGAAAATATTTCATACCTGAAAAATTATTGGTCGTAGCGAATATATACAACATCACACACCTCAACAAAACAAGAAGCCACTTAAAACCTCTTATTTCAATAAATTCATTCTATGTGTTTGTTTATGAGTGTTTTATTACATGTTAAAAACCAACAACTCATGGCTACATCATTAATACATCATACACCCTTATTGAGGCGAAACCTTATTTAAAAACATGAACTGTAGTCCAAAATTGGAAATATTATGGAACCATTTTATATGCAAAACTAATATCTGGTAATCATCGGAAAGAACTGAAAAATAACTTTACTTGAAACATAATTTTCTTTAAATTTATTGAGCATAGTTTAAGAAACTATTGGCTACAATGGATTGCAAGTAAACCAGGTGTTTGCAGTAAAAACTGCAAGTAGTATTCAGATCTTGGCTGAAACTTGTTTACAAACCCTAAAATCTATTAATCATGAAAAGCCTTACCCAATTTTCTAAGTCTGTTATATTTTTTGCAACCGTGTGTTTATTTGGTTGTACTACTCCGGAGCCAGGTAAAGGACAGGCAACCGGCACCTATTATTCACGTGTATATGAGCCCGCAGAAAAGGCTTTTTCAATATTAACGCCGAAGCATTGGGAAATGGAGGGCGGCATATTCAGAGTAAACGCTGCCACAGCCGGAGGACCATTAAATGCTATCGAAGCAAAATGCAACCTTGTAATAAAAAAGGATGCCAAAGCCACCGTGGCTTTTCAAATATTGCCCGATATCGTTTATGCTCACCAGGGAGTCGGTGGAGGTTTCTTCCCGGTAGGCTCTAATTATCAGGGAGCGGAAATACGTCCCATGCCTGATGTTAAAACTTTGGTGCAGAATATTTTCCAGGGAATACGCCCCCGTGCCAGTAATGTAAAAGTATTGGAGCTAAAGAAACTGCCGGGCGAGAAAAAATCACTCGACAAGGGGCTTTCCTATACAAACCAAATTCTCGCACAGCTTGGAATGGCAGCCATGTCTTTCTCTGCCGATGCGGCTGGTGGTGTTTTTGAATATACAGAGGATGGTATTTCCTATCGTGAAATAATTGTTTGCGGAATGATAAATATGCCAGCTGCCATGACCTGGAAAAATACCCGCACACTCTCTTTTAGAGCACCTAAAAATTCCTTTGAAAAATGGAAACCTGCCTTCGATATTATGCGTTCCTCTGTAGAATTTAATCCTGACTGGATTCTCAAAGAAGCGGGTGGACAAAGACAAAGAGCCGATATGGTGCAAAAAATATATTCGGAAATTCGACGAATCGACCAGGAGATAGTCACTAACACAAGCATTAACCGAAACGAAATTATGAATGATAATTACCTGGTTCTTACCGGCCAGGAGGAATTTGTGAATCCCCATACAGGTAAAATCGAAAAAGACACAGATGCCTATCAGTACCGCTGGACTACATCCGGCGGTGATGTGTATTTCACTAACAGGGAGGAGGAGAATCCGAATCTTTTTTATGAAAACACTGATTTTAAGCGCACTCCTGTCAGAAAAAGACTTAATGAGTAAAACAAGATCTTTTTGGCAGATTTTTATTTTTTCGACAATGCATTGGTAAAGCCTTATTGTATTATCTCTGACATAATTGTAGAATATCCTTTTTATGCTCACAATTAAAAATCACTGAAAAAGAAGGCCTCCGATTTTTTTCCTGGTAATATTTTCAACCTTGTTTTGGTTTCGATTGTTACTCAACTAACAATTTATTTTCGGTTTATTCATAATTAGCTGCTCTAATGGCCCGTTGCAAGCTGGTGTTGAGTCGGCAGAGCGGAGTAATAAAACCATGAATTTCAATGAATGATACATTTGCAAAGCTAGACATGAAAATCTCAGGAAAAATGAAGCGATGGAGTATTCCGGCCATTCGCTTATCATTTGGAGTTATATTTATTTGGTTTGGTTTACTAAAGCCATTGGGAC
>DNTK01000432.1 GCA_003508755.1 Bacteroidales bacterium
CAGTATATATGCCAATTGTCCCATAATTTGAACCCATGCTTAAATTTAACATCGGGTACCACTGCGATTTATTGATGGATATGTTCTTTTTAAGAATCTCTTGATACACGTATTGATTGCGTAATGTTTTATTGTTACTTTCCAGTTTAGCTATCAAATCGGCAAGAACAAAATCACGAATGTTGTTATCAATATCAAACTCAGATCTCAGATAATATTGTTTCTCGATTGGCTCTGAAAGCACTAAATTGAGATTTCGTAATGCATTTTCGTAGTTTAACTGCTGACGCAATGCATTCGAAGAATCGGTCAGGTAGTTATTTTCTGCCTGTAAAACATCAAATGTACCTGCACTACCATAGCTTTTGCGGGTTTGAACATATCGATACCTGTCCCGAGAAAGGCGCAGTATTTCTAAGGCTACATCCAAAGCTTCTTCCTGTAGCTTTGCCAGGTAATAAGACAATAAAATGCTCTGCAGGGTGTTTTCAACAACAATGGCCACATTCCCTTCAGATTGCAGTTGCAAATCTGCCAGTTGATGCTTTGTTGTTCGTATTCTAAAACCATTAAACAAGATCCAGTTTAAATCGATACCGGGCTGAAGCTGAACTGATGTTTGCGTTACCCCGAGTGGCTGTCCGAAAACATTATTGGTGATGGCTCCGTTAGCAAAAGCGTTCAGGTTGATTGAAGGATAAGCGCCTGCTTGCCCCCAGCTATTATTGTTAGCAGCAATAGCTGCCTCTTTGTTACTTATTTGAATCTGGAAATTGTTTTCCAATCCGATTAGAATGGCTCGCTCGATAGAAAGTGAATCCTGCGCAAATATATTGGCTAACGGACTCAAAACAATTAGCGAAAATAGGATGTAGCGTATCATTAGTCGTTGAGTTTTTCTTGTTCGCGTTTCATGTAAATCAGTGTTTTGGCTACTTCTTCGCGAGCTGGTTTTTTCCCGGTCCATAACCAGCGGCGCAGTACCCTGAAATCGCTCATAAACATAATCATGGCAGGGAAGAATATCAGTATAAAGATGGTTCCGATAAACACTCCATAAGCCAGTGCTACTGCCATTGGTCGTAAAAATTGTGCCTGGAAACTCTTTTCCAGAATTATTGGATACAACCCCACAGTGGTTGTTAAAGTAGTAAGAATAATGGGTCTGAACCTTGATATTCCAGCCTGGTAAATGGCATCTGTCACTTTCATGCCTTCTCTTAAACTGAGATTATATTTCGAAAGGAAGACCACAGCATCATTAATGATTACACCTGATAAGGCCACCATACCCCACATGCTTAGCAAGGATACTGGTATACCCTCGATGCCATGCCCCCAGGCTGCTCCCAGCCATGAAATGGGTATCATCAGCAATATTATACCAGCTTCGAGGGCCGATTTAAAGTGGATCATTATTATAATGGCAATAACAACAATTGCCAGCAAAAAAAGCACACCCAGCTCATTCATTGATTCGGAGCTTGACCTTGATTGTCCCTGATATTCAACATCTACACCAGGATATAATTGCTTCATTTCTGCAAGGATGTTTTTCTCGATATTTTCAAGGATGGGAGGCACCGGAGCATACGGATCGGCTAAATCCGACTCAATACGTATCTCACGTGACATGTTGTAACGTTTGATGTTTACCGGCCCCCTTTCAATGCGGTAATCAGCCAACTCCTTTAGCGGAAACTCACCAAAGGCTGTTTTTATTTTCATGTTCTCCATTTGTCCCAATGTAAGCCTGTCGCCCTTTGGGTAACGCACCCATACACGGAGTTCGTCCTTCCCGTCCTGTAATCGCTGTGCCTGGCCACCGAAGAATCCCTGCCTCACCTGTTGACTGATAGCAGCATGATTAAGACCCAGAAAATAGGCTTTGGGTTTTAAATCGAGTAATACCTCCCGTTTACCGGCAGCATTGGTCTGAACCACTCCTGTGAGCTCATCCATATTCTGCATACCTGTAAGCAACATCTGTTCGGCCTGTTCCAATTCGTCAAAATCTTTACCCAAAAGACTTATAGCTACCGGTTTTCCCCACCGGTTGCCGCCACCTACTTTAAATTTGGCCGCTTCGGGCACACGTCCTATCTTTTCCCGAATTCTTTGTGCCACATACATACTCGATAATCCTGTCTTATCCATATCGCGCAACATCACGAATATGCGGCCCGAATGGGCGCCGTTTTCGACTCCATCGAACGATTCTCCTAAAATGGTAAAGGTATACTGCACAATATCCACGGTATCGTTGTTTTTTTCCATTATCCCTTTTTGCTCTTCCATGAGCTCTTCATTTACCTCCCAGACAGTATTTTCAAAGTCTTTTAAGTAGGCTAATGTTTGTTTCTCGCCGGAGCCAGGAGTAAAAGCTACATCCACATCGAAAAAGTCAAAAGGAACTACCGGAAAAAAAGTCCACTTTATCATACCCCCTCCAAAGAGGCCAGCTGTTATCAGGAATAAAGCTACCGGAATAATAACCACATAGATTCGCCATTTTATTACCCATTTTAACAAGCGGCCATATATCTTGTCGCGCACATGCGCAATGCCTGCATCGAGCCGTTGCCGAATATTTTTACTCTTCTCTTTTGCATCCCGTGTCCGCAAAATATAGCTATGCCCCAGGTGAGCAGGCAATACCAGGAAAGCCTCCACAAGCGAGAAGGCCAAACTGGCAATTACTACAAAAGCCATTTCGTGCATAAACTCCATTCCGCCCTCTTTTATGATAAGTACCGGCGAAAATGCCACCATGGTTGTTGTTACAGATGTCAGTACCGCCGGTAATACTTCCAGGGCGCCATCGACAGCTGCTTTGCGGGGTGACTTGCCCCGCTCAAAATGAGCATAAATGTTTTCAGCAATCACAATTCCATCATCCACCAGGATACCCACCACCAGAATCATTCCGAACAGAGAGATCATGTTGATGGTAATACCATAAAGCGACCCGACGATAAACATGCCCAGAAAGGAAGCCGGTATACCAAAGGCAACCCAAAAGGATAAGCGGATGCTAAGGAAAAAGCCAAGTACAATAATAACCAGCAAAAGCCCAATGCCCCCGTTCTTATAGAGCATGGCCAGTCGGGCTTTTAGCATGTTAAAGAAATTAAAGGTAATGTACATCTTCACTTTATCGTGAGATGCATTAAACTCTTCGGTATAGTTTTCGACAAACCTGGCTATTTCTTTTAAGTCTTCATCCACCAGCTTATTAATACCAAACCAAGCCCCTGTGGCACCGTTAATTTTTATGGCACTTGAAACATCGGCAAATTTAGTTTTTACCTCGCCAATATCACGAATACGAATAAAGGACCCATCGGCATTTGCACGAACAACAATGTCCCCGATAGAATTGGGTTCAACCGAACGGCGTCGGCTGCGAATAACGATCTCCTCGGTGTCGGATTTAATCTGTCCGGCCGAGATATCCGTGTTGTTTTGAGCTACAGCACGCTGCACCTCATCAAAGGTGATGTTATAGCGTAGAAGGTTTTCCTCACTAATCTCGATGGAGATTTCCAGATCGGGATAACCGCCGACAAAAATCTGCGACATCACCCCGGAAGCACGGAAA
>DNTK01000049.1 GCA_003508755.1 Bacteroidales bacterium
GGCCTGGACATTCCAAATGCTAATACGATTTTCATTAATAATGCACAAAACTTTGGCTTAAGCGACTTACACCAGCTGCGAGGGCGCGTGGGTCGATCAAACCGAAAAGCGTTTTGTTATTTATTGGCACCCCCGCTTACTGTGGTAACGCCCGAAGCAAGAAGAAGACTTAAAGCCATTGAGGAATTTTCTGACCTGGGAAGTGGTTTTCATATTGCATTGCAGGATTTGGATATTCGGGGTGCCGGTAATTTACTCGGAGGTGAACAAAGTGGTTTTATTTCTGATATCGGTTTTGAAACCTATAATCGTATCCTGGATGAGGCCCTCCAGGAACTGAAGGAAACAGAATTTAAGGACCTGTTCAAAGAAGAAAAATCGACTGTAACCGGCGAAAAAATAAGGTATGTAAACGATTGTGTTATCGATACCGACCTGGAAGTAATGATTCCGGATAGCTATATTGAAAACATGGCCGAGCGCATTCGCCTTTACCGCGAAATTGATAACCTGAACACCGAAGTTGAGCTTGAAAAATTTAAGGTGCAAATAACCGATAGGTTTGGTTCGTTGCCCAAAGCAACCGAGGAACTATTAAAAATCGTAAAATTGCGATGGCGAGCCATGGATTTGGGATTGGAAAAAATTATCCAGAAAAATAATAAATTAATCCTTTATTTTATCAGCGATCAGGATTCTGGCTATTATCGTTCGGAAGAGTTTTCAAATATCCTGCAAAATGTACAGCAAAATCCCGAACTTTTCAGAATGCGTGAAGGACAAAATAAGCTTACTTTAACCATTGAAAATGTGGCTGATATCGATCATTCCCTGCAAGTGCTTAATAAATTATCTTTAGGCAATTAACCCCTTATGAATTTAATTATCGACATAGGAAATTCTACAACGAAACTTAGCATTTTCAAGCACGAAAAGGAAGTTTTCTCAGAAAGGATAAGTCACTTATCGCTTCAAATATTAACTGCTCTGGCTGATAAATGGCAGGCCATTGATAAGTGTATCCTGGCAGCAAGTGGTCAAGTTAATCCAGCCATAGTAAGCGAGCTAAAAAATATTGCTCCTCAATTATTGTTGTTTAGTTCATCGACACCGCTGCCTTTCAAAAACAAGTATGCCACACCGGAAACGCTGGGCCTCGATCGATTAGCTGCAATAGCCGGCGCAAATGCGCTGTATAAAAAGGAAAATGTATTGGTTATCGATGCCGGAACGGCCATTACTTTCGATTTCATTAATAAGAAGGAAGAATACCTTGGCGGTAATATCTCACCGGGAATGGATATACGATTTAAAGCGCTTAACCATTATACGGAAAAGCTGCCATTGGTTAAAGCCAGCGGCTCAATTACGGCTATTGGCGATTCAACATTTAGCGCTATCGAAAATGGTGTTGTGAACGGAATTATTTTCGAGATGGAGGGTATGATTGAGACAATGCGAAGAAATTATACAAATTTAACAGTTTTACTCACGGGCGGAGACGCCCATTTTTTTGATAATAAACTAAAAAAAACCATCTTTGTGGTTCAAAATTTGGTAAGCATAGGACTGAATACTATTTTAAATTACAATGTCAAAATCAATTAAGGGAGCTTTGCTCCTATTATTAGCTATATTTTCACTGAATACTTTTGCCCAGAATTATTACAATTCTCCCTATACCCGGTATCATATAGGCGACCTCGTTAACTATGGGTTCGCAACAAACAGAGCCTTAGGTGGTAGCTCCATTGCTTTACGGCAAACCAACCAGATAAACTATCTTAACCCGGCTTCTTACACCGCCCAGGACACCAATTCCTTCCTGTTTCAAATAGGCTTTACAGGCAGAATTGTTAATATTCAGACAGAAGAAGATTCAGACCAGTCGAATAATGGTAATATTGAATATATTGCCATTGGCTTTCCCATAACAAAATGGCTGAACTTAAGCGCCGGCTTGGTCCCCTATTCGCGCATCCAATATTCGTTTACAGAAGTTTCTACACCACCAAATGTAGGCGAACCAACCACTTTTGATTATACAGGTTTCGGAGGCTTTAACCGTTTCTACCTGGGAGCAGGATTAACCATTAAAGAAGTTCTTTCCCTGGGGTTGAATTTAAACTATCTCTTTGGATCACTTGACAGAACTCAATCATCCTATCTTAATGAGCTGGAAGGTTATTCAGCGCTTATTGAAAGCACCGAGAACTATATTGCAAGCGACTTTTACACCAATATTGGTTTTCAGTACCACCCCACTTTTAACGAAAAACACAATTTGATTGTCGGTGGTTTTATTGATGCCCGGTCGAACATTAATGTAAAACTACAGGGGCAAACAATTCGGTATAATACCGGATCTGATCGAACACTCCAGGATTCATTATATTTCAATATCGATACAGTAGCTCCCTTATTTTTACCGAATAAAATAGGCTTTGGTATAAGTTATAATTATGATGATGTGTTTACTGCAACCGCTGAATACATAAGGCAAGACTGGACTGGCACAAATATTGTTGCTTCTAATTTTAAAACAGGAATATACGAAAGTTACCGGTTTGGCATGGAGTATAACCCGGTTCCTTTGAAACGGAGAACAAGGGAGAGTTATTACAAACGAATTAAATACCGCCTGGGTGGTTACTACACCAAATCATACCTGTATTATGAAAGCATGAACATTGCTGACAGAGGCATAACTGTTGGATTTGGATTTCCAATGAAAAATGCACGGAATATGTTTACAGGTACTACTTTTAATATTACATACCAGTATGGTATAAGAGGAACTAAAAAAGACAACTTAATACAAGAGAACTATCATATGATCACTGTAGGTTTTACCTTACACGATTTCTGGTTCTTAAAACCTAAGTATGATTAAAAATAACGCTATGAAACGAAAAGGATTATTATTGGCAATTGTAACCTTGACATTTATCTCATCAGCTCTTTGGGGGCAAACAGGAAAAGAGGATGGATCAAGGTTTGGAAAAGGGGAAGACAGTGTCAGATGTGTAAAAAACCTATCGTTATACAGACAGTATGCCAAGAATAGAGATTACGCAATGGCGCATGGCTATTGGAAGGTAGTATTTGATGAATGTCCAAAAGCTTCAAAAAATATTTATCTCGACGGAGTGAAAATATACCGCTTTTTATTAAGTACGAAACCAACTGAAGCACGTAAGAGCGATTTAGTTGATACACTCATGCTAATTTATGATCAGCGTATTAATTTCTACGGACAAACAGGCAATGTGCGTGGCCGGCAGGGAGCCGATTTATTAAAATACAGAAGAAATGACGATATTAAATATGTTCAACAGGGATACGGTTACCTGAAGGAATCGGTTGAATTGAGCAAAACAAAATCTTCGAAAGCAGTGCTACCAACCTTACTCTCTGCTTCCATTACCCTTTATAAAGCAGAAATATTTGAAGCCAGCCAGGTTATTGAAGATTACCTTTTGGTTTCATCGATTGTAGAACAACAAATAGCCAATAAACCAGGCGATAGCAGGTTGGAAGATCTAAAAACCGCCCTGGATGCCAACTTTGTAAAAGAAGGTCCTGGCGATTGTGAGACCCTTGTGAATTTCTTTACTGAAGAGCACAAAACAAAATCGGAAGATCCTGATTTTTTATCGATGCTGACCAGTTTATTAAAAGCACGTGAATGCACCGATTCGGAGTTATTTTTTATCGCGTCTAAAGATTTACACAAACTTGCTCCTTCTTCCGAATCTGCTTCTAACATTGCCATATTGGCTATGAAAAAGAGCAAATACCAGGAGGCTGTTGATTATTACAATCAATCCATTGAACTGGAGGAAGATGAATTGAAAAAATCAGATTTCTATTTTGCCGCTGCCGTGGCATACCATAAACTAAAAAGTTATTCAAAATCGCGCGAAGCTGCGCTGAAATCAGCTGAACTAAAACCTGGCTTTGGTGAACCTTATATTCTTATTGGACAGTTATATGCTGAAAGTAAGGACTTATGCACCTCCAGTGATCCGAACAATTTGCCCAGTGCTGTTTTTTGGGCTGCAATAGATAAATTCAATAAAGCAAAATCGGTTGATGCCAGTCTTACTCAAAAGGCTACTGATCTGATTGCAACCTATAGTAATTATTTCCCCAACAAAGAAGAAGCCTTTTTTAAAGGGGTTAACGAAGGCGACAGCTATACCATTAAAGGCTGCTGGATAAATGAAACAACAAAAGCTAGATTTAGATAATAATTTGCTTACAAAAAGATTTAAAAGGGCTATGGTACTTTTATTTAGTGCCATTGCCCTTTTTGTGCTTTCGTGCAAAAACGACATGCAAAAGGTAAGTGTTTATGCCACAGAGCTCAACCTGCCCACACAATCAGCAAAAAATATCTCTGTGGAGTATACCGACACTGGTAAACTTCAACTAAAATTTTCTACCACGGTATTGGAGTATTTCGATAAGGTAGAAGAACCCTATTATGAATTTCCTGAAGGGGTTGAGGTCATATTCTATGATGAGTTTGAAGAGGTGAAATCAATCATAACAGCGAATTATTCAATATACTACGAAAACCCACAGCTTTGGGAAGCACGCGACAGTGTAGTTGCCCGAAATATTCAAACTGGCGAAAAGCTGGAAACAGAGGAATTATTTTGGGACCAGGTAAAAAAGCAGATCTATTCAACAGTATTTACTAAAATAACCAACGAAGATGGCGTCTATTATGGCGAAAAAGGATTTGAGGCAGCTCAGGATCTTTCTTCATATCGCCTTATAGGATCCTCTGGAACGGTGCGTGTTCAAGACGATGAAGAATAACCCTCAAGTTAGCCGAGTGCTGGAAATATTCTGGCTTATTGTTGCCATTTTAACGCTTATTATTGGTTTTTACGACACTTTAAGAAGCTCAATTGCCAACACCTATATGTTCTTTATAATGAGCGGATTGGCTTTTTTATTATATATGGCCCGCCGTTCGATGCGTCGAAAAGCCAAAAATAATTAACCAGGATGAATGCTTACCTGATTATATTTATCACACTCCTGCTTAGTGCTTTTTTTTCAGGCATGGAAATAGCCTATATCTCGGCCAATAAACTGCGTGTCGAAGTAGACAGAAAACACGGTAGTTTTTCATCAGGCATCATAAGTATATTTATTAATAATCCGGAAAAGTACCTGACAACCATGTTGGTTGGTAATAACCTGGCACTGGTAATTTATGGACTGGTTATGGCCCGCCTGCTCGAACCTGTTATAATTGCAACATTTAATTCAACCAACGCCTTTCTTATTGTATCATTGCAAACCATCGTATCTACTATTTTTATTTTAATCTTTGCAGAATTCCTGCCGAAGATGGTATTTCGAACTATTGCAAACAAATCATTAAATTTCTTCTCGGTTCCCATTATTCTGGTATATATTGCATTCTATCCCATCACCTACCTGGTTAATGCACTTTCTGATGGTTTCTTAAATCTACTAAACCGCAACGGAGATGCTGATGCACGTTCCAAGAATGTTTTCAACAAGCATGACCTTGCTTATCTTGCTAGTCAAGCAGGAGAGGCTTTGCCGAAGACTGAGGAAAAAACAGACGAAATAAAACTCTTTCAGAATGCGCTGGATTTTAGTTCGGTTAAAATCCGTGATTGTATGGTGCCGCGTACCGAAATTATTGCTGTGGAAAATACGGCAAATGTTACTGACGTAATGGAGCAAATGATCGATACTGGATTTTCGAAAATACTGGTGTTTAAAGATAGTATTGATAACATTATCGGATACATTACATCCAAATCGTTGTTTACCAAAACGGAGAAAAGTAGTCCACTCCCAATCATCCCCATTTCATTTGTACCTGAATCGATGCCGGCCAACAAGTTGCTCACAAAGTTTATACAGGATAAGAAGAGTGTTGCCGTTGTAGTTGATGAGTTTGGAGGAGTTTCGGGTATGCTTACTATCGAAGACATACTGGAGGAGATTTTTGGCGAAATTGAGGATGAGCATGACACCTCAGAGCTTATTGAAAAAGAGATAAGTGAGGATGAATACATCTTTTCAGGGCGTCTTGAAATTGATTACCTCAATGAAACCTATAGCCTGGCCATTCCCGAATCAGAAAACTACGATACCCTGGCCGGATTTGTCATCCACCATTACGAAAGTATACCCACATTGAACGAGCGCATTGCTATTGAGGATTTCGAAGTGAAAATCCTAAAGGTAACGAATACTAAAGTTGAGCTCATCCATCTGAAACGTATTGACAACCAATAATTTTTACTCAAGACCAAACACAATCTAAAAAAGCTTATTATTCGGCATTTTTTTTCTTGTAGAAATCTTTTAATTACTATATTCGTAGCCTGATTTTTCAAATGTTTTAAAAGATAATTTAAATGGCAGCTATTCAGAAACTAAGAAATAACGCCGGCTTATTAATAATTGTTATTGGTGTTGCACTTTTTGCTTTTATCATAGGTGAATTTCTCACCTCAGGTGGAGGCCAAAGAGCTGGAAGAAGAAATAATATAGCAGTAGTAAACGGTAAAGGAATTTCGTTCGACGCATTTCAACGAATCATCGATGAAGAAGAAAACCTGGCTAAAATGCAGCGTGGCAGCACTGCTCTTGATGCACAAACAACTCAAGAAATAAGAAGCCGTGCCTGGACCGACATGATTCAAAACCTTGTTCTTGACAGGGAATTTGAAAAACTTGGTCTTACCATTTCCGGCGAAGAGCTATTTGATATGGTAAGCGGTGAAAATCCACACCCTTTTATTATGCAATTTTTTGCAGATCCAAATACTGGTCGTGTAAATCGTCAGGCATTAAGCGGATTTCTTCAAAGTGTAAACGACCTGGAAGCTGGCAACCAGCAAAAGGTTTTCTGGCTTTATCTTGAAGACCTGATTTATAAGGAACGCAAAAATCAAAAGTACAATACCTTATTGCGTAAGGGACTGTATGCAACAAATCTAGAAACTAAGCGCAGACATGAAGAGCTGAATACAAGTGTAAATTTCGATTATATCGTAAAACGCTACAGCGAAGTAAATGATTCTACAATTGCGGTTTCCGAGACCGAATTAAAGGAATATTACAAAGCGCATAAAAACGAATTTAAACAGCAACAATCAAGAGATATCAGGTATGTTGTATGGGAAGTAGTGCCTTCTCAGGAAGACGTTAAAAGGGCCGAAGCATGGATTAATGATGTGAAGGGTGAATTTGAAAGTATCCCGGCTGAGAATTCATTTCAATATGCCAGTGCAAATTCTGATATTGCACCCACCGAAACGAACTTTACAAACGGTGAATTCGATAATGCAGAATTAAATGAGTTTGCTTTTAGTGCAAATGAGGGAAATGTTTTTGGGCCTTATTTTGAGGATAACCACTTTAAATTGGCAAAACTTGCCAAAGTTGACTATCTGCCGGATTCTGTAAAGGCAAGTCATATTCTCTTGCAATATGAGCAAACACAAGAGAGCTTTGACCAGACACGGCTTTTGGCCGATAGCTTGAAAAAACTTATTGATGGTGGTAGCAGCTTTGCCGCACTTGCACGAGAAAATTCAAAAGATGAAGCCAATGCTTTTGATGGTGGAGACCTTGGATGGTTCAAAGAAGGTCAGATGGTTGCTGCTTTTAACGATAGCTGCTTCTATGGCAAAACAGGTGATGTAAAGTTGGTTTATACTCAGTTTGGTATTCATATCGTAAAAATCAATGCACAATCGCGTAATGTAAAAAAGGTAAAAGTAGCAGAACTTGCCCGCCAGGTTCGCCCAAGCGAAGAAACAGACCAATCGTATTTTACAAAGGCCAGTGAATTTGGTGCTGTTTACAACACGAAAGAAAAGTTCGAACAGGCCATTAAAGACCAAAAAGCCGTTGCCCAGTCTTACAATAACTTAACAGTCGATGCAATTGGTATTACCGGCATTGACAATTCACGCTCGCTGGTGCAATGGGCATTCCGTAATGATGAAGGTTCGGTAAGTAAGCGTGTCATGGAGTATGACAATAAATATGTGGTAGCATTAATTGATAAAGTGCGTGAAGAAGGGGTTAAACCGATCGAAGATGTAAAATATGATATCGAACAAGAAGTACGTAAACAGAAAAAAGCGGCTTTATTAAAAGCTGATCTGGAAGATGTGCTTGCTGAAGCTTCCGACATTCAGAGTGTGGCAAATGCATTAAATCTGCAAGTTCAAAATGCAAACAATGTTCGTTTTACTTCCTTTCAGATTCAAAACCTTGGAACTGAGCCCCAGCTTCAGGCTGCAGCTATATCGCTGGAACCCGGGGTACTTTCACCAGCAATTGAGGGAACTAATGGCGTATATGTATTGCAGGTAGAGGATAAAGATGCTCCTTCTGAAGAAGCTGATTACTCAAGTTCACGTAACTTCCTTGACCGCTCCTATGCTACACGAGTAAACTATGGATCCATGAAAGTGCTAAACGAATTAGCAGGCGTAGAAGACTACCGCATCGATTATTTCTAGAATTATAACAAAGACAATATTCGCAAAAAAAGCTGCCTGAATTTTTAGTGCAGCTTTTTTTTAAAGCAGAAAGGGTATGTATAGTTTATCCCAAGAGTGCTTTTACTTTTTGTGAGATCTCCTTCCCATCAGCTTTACCGGCAAGTTCTTTGGTAGCAGCGCCCATTACTTTTCCCATATCCTGCATCGAACTTGCTCCCAACCTTTCAATAATTGATTTTATAGTAACAGTAAGTTCTTCATCGCTGAGTTTAGCGGGAAGGTATTTTTCCAATACTGCTGCTTCGGCAATTTCTTTCTCGAGCAAATCGTTTCGTCCCTGCTCCTTAAATATTGCCGCGGAATCGTTTCGCTGCTTTACCAGTTTTTGAATAATCTTTAATTCCTCCTCATCGGACAAAACAGCATCCGATCCCTTGGAGGTTCGGGCAAGAGTAAAAGCTGTTTTTACGGCCCTTAAAGCTTCTAAGGCCACTTTATCTTTAGCCTTCATGGCATCTTTTAAGTCGGAAGTAATTGTATCAGATAGTTTCATTTTATTTGGTTTTGGTAGTAGTTAATAGGCATGCGGCCCTGGCAAAAGTAATAAGAAAACACAGTCCTGTTAAACCCTCTGCACAAGACCTTATTCCAATATTAATCGACATTTTCATGCAAGTACCTGTTGTTGTCACTAAGCTTAACACCCCCATCCTCTGCATCGTCCGAAAGAGAAAATTTAGATACTCTCTTTTCTTCAGAAGGCTTGGAATCGTCAATCTGTATATTCTTTCGCAGGTAGGCAGGCTGATTTTCTAAATCTTCGATATTACTTTGCCGCTCACGATGATTCATGTTTAACTCACGCATCTGCTCATAATTTCGCTTAATATTTTTTACCCTGTCGGCAGCGCGTCGAACCTCCATTGACTGCTCCATGGGATCCGTATTGCTTTTCACTGGAGTAGTTGTATCTGAAAGATCGAACTCAATGGTTCGTTGCGATATAACATTGCTCTCAGCGCTTTTAGGGGTTTTCTTCTCGCGTACTTCAAAACCGGTTTGCTCTTCGGCTCTGCTTTGTTCTTCAGGTGTAAATTGTTTATCTAGTGGAATTTTGTCCATCTGTTTTTTACGCACGTACAATTCAGGAATGCTGTTAGTTTCGAATCCAGTTGCTATGACAGTAACACACAGCGCCTCTCCGAGATTTTCATCCACTCCATTACCCCAGATCATATCGGCATCTTCACCAGCACAACTCTGAATAAAATCTGTAATCTCCCCTATTTCGTCCATGGTAGCTTCTTCCGAGCCAGAAGTAATATTAATAAGTAGGTTTCTTGCTCCTTCGATATTATTATCGTTTAACAAGGGTGAGTTAAGAGCTTCCTGAACTGCTTCCATAGCCCGGTCGGGACCGGTTGCTGTTGCAGAGCCCATGATAGATACACCCGAATTGTTCATCACAGTTTCCACATCGGCAAAGTCGACGTTTATATAACCATGAACAGTAATGATCTCTGCAATCCCCTTAGCAGCGACGGCAAGCACATCGTCGGCACGCGAGAAAGCTTCTGAAACGCGCAAATCGCCATACATTTCCCGTATTTTTTCATTGTTAATTACCAGCAATGAATCGACATATTTTTCAATTTCGGCAATACCTTCCATGGCTTGATTAATGCGCCGCTGACCTTCGTTTCGGAAAGGTATGGTTACTATAGCTACTGTTAATATTCCAAGCTCCTGAGCAGCTTTTGCGATAACAGGGGCAGCTCCTGTACCGGTTCCTCCACCCATACCTGCAGTAATAAAAACCATTTTTGTATTATTCGATAATACTTCTATCACATCATCGATATTTTCGATGGCTGCCTCCCGGCCAATAGCAGGTTTATTGCCTGCTCCTCTGCCTTCGGTTAAGGAAGCGCCTAACTGAATTTTTACCGGCACAGGACTATTCGTGAGTGCCTGGGAATCGGTGTTGCATATGACAAAATCTACATTCTTAATACCTTTGGTAAACATGTGATTTACAGCATTGCTGCCGCCACCGCCAATGCCAAGAACTTTAATTATCGAGGACCGGTTTACCGGCATATCGAAATTCATTAAATCTTCCATATCGTTACGTTTAGAATTTTGAGTTTGATCTTCAGAGTTGTAATTCAACTTGTGACTCAGTACTCAAAATTATTTTTATTAATCTTCCATACTGGCTCCCTTTTCTTCAAAGATGTTGGTAAATCCGCGCTTAATAGCATCCATGAAGTTTCCGGAGTTTTGTTTTTCATCAACTATATCTTCTTCAAATTCGTCTTCCTGAACCGGTTCTTCTTTTACTGATTCAGTTTTTGGGGTTGATTTTTCCAGCTCAAGACCTTTTATTAAAAGTCCTATACTGGTAGAATACATGGGGTGATTGATATCATCAAGACTGCTGGAGGCAAGAAATTCATTCGGGAATCCGATGCGCACATCCATTCCTGTGCGAAATTTTACCAACTGAGCAAGATGCTTGAGCATGGCGCCTCCCCCTGTAAGCACAATACCAGCACTAAGTTTCTCAATGCAACCAGAGTTTTCTATTTCAAACATCACGGCATCAATGATTTCTTCCATGCGCGATTGAATGATGTAGGCGAGGCTCTTAAATGATATCTCTTTGGGTTCTCGTCCACTGATGCCAGGGATTGTGACCACCTTATCTTCAGGGGCTAAATCGCCCAATGCAGATCCAAATTGTGTTTTCAGTGCTTCCGCCTGCCGGTTCAGAATAGAGCACCCTTCTTTAATGTCTTGTGTCACAACATTCCCCCCAAAAGGCACCACAGCAGTATGTCGAATTACATCATCGTAATAAACAGCCACATCGGTTGTGCCACCGCCAATATCAACCAGGGCTACACCAGCTTCCTTTTCATCATCGGTGAGTACAGCAGCTGAGGAAGCCAGAGGCTCAAGAATAAGCTGATTGACTTTAAGACCAACTCTGTTTACACATTTTTCTATGTTTTTGGCGGAGGCAATTTCGCCAATGACAATGTGAAAATTAGCTTCGAGTCGCCGGCCGGACATACCAACCGGATTCTTTACGCCTGTTTCATGATCGACTATGTAATTTTGTGGCAACACATGAATTATTTCCTCACCCAAATCAATAGGTATTTTATGCATATCAGCAATCAGTGCATCAATATCAGTTTTCGTTATTTCATCGCGATTTGGACCAAGGTTTAAATAGCCCCTGTTCTTTACGCTTTTGATATGCTGCCCGGCGATACCTACATAGACATCCGTAAAACGAACATCTGCCTGCTTTTGAATTTCTAAAATAGAATCGCGAATAGCATTTACTGTCTCTTCGATATTTTGGACAACACCCCGCTTTACACCGGTAGATACAGTTTTATTTAAACCCAAAATCTCCAGTTTTTTATTCTCATTGAGTTTTCCAACAATGGAAACAATCTTGGTTGTTCCAATGTCGATTGCTGCTATGTAATTATTCTCCTGCCTCATGGTAGTAACATTTATAATTTTGTACAAACTATCTGATCTTTGTATTTAAGATTAATTTTCAGGTATTGATTCCAGCCAACATTGTTAAGGCCTTCGGTGTAAAATATTTTTAGTTTTTCAAGTTTTTCTGCGTAGTCGTTAGGCGGCCCAAGTATTATTAAATGAGGGCCAATTCTGGGTACTATCTCAAATTCATTGTTTTTATCGACATACATTTGTACAACCTGTGCATTCCAGAACTCACTTGCCTTTATGTGTAATGCCATGGCATGAATCTGGCGAAGTGTGGCTGCCGATTTAGTGTATTCTCTGTCATATATATTCTTTACCTTATTGGGATTAAAGGGTGTGTGAATATTTCCATTTACAACCAGTAAATGCGGCGTAAATCTGTGCGACATAGCAATCACACTTCCTTCAATATCGAGGTAATAATTCTGTCCCTGATTGTCAATAATGCGAACCACTGGTTCACGCTGCCATACATCAATGTTCAAGGCACCATCTACCGTTGTGTATACATTGCATTTTTTAATGAGGGTATTTTTCAGTATTAATTTTTCCACCTGGTCGGTATTCACTTGAGAAATATGCTGACCCAGTGACAAAAGGTTGTTTCGACCTAATAAATCAACAATATCATGCTTTTGGAGGAAACGTTTCGAGAGGCTATCGGCTATAACAATATTTACCTTATTGCAGAGCATCGCTTCTCTTCTGCCCGAAACAAACCCGGATATCAGAATGAGATAGGCAATAACACCTACCCAAATTGCTATTTTTTTAAGCTTCTGCATGATACGGCAAAAATTGTTTAATCAATTCGACATACTGGTCGATATCGCCCGCGCCTAGTGTAAGCAATACCTCAATATTTAATTCTTTTAGCATAGAAAGCAAGTTTACTTTTGAACAACGTTGCTTTTTATGTAGGGTAACTTTTTCGAAAATTATATCGGAAGTCACGCCTGGCAAGGGTTGCTCGCGAGCCGGATAAATATCAAGCAACAATAATTCATCTGCTTTTGATAAACTCGCGGCAAATTCATCGGCAAAATCTTTTGTGCGGCTGTATAGATGGGGCTGAAAAACAACAGTTATCTTTTTTCCCGGATATAATTCGCGTACCGAAGAAATTACCGCGTCCAGTTCGCGTGGGTGATGCGCATAATCGTCGATGTACACACAAGTGGAGCTTTTATATTTAATATCGAAACGGCGCACTGCTCCCTGCATTTTTGGAAGTATTGCCTTCAGGCTATTCGTTTTTGCGCCTAATTCAAGGCAAACCGCCATGGCTCCAATGGCATTCTCTACGTTTATTCGACCAGGTATACCAATCTGTAAATCTTCAATAATCCCCTGCGGCGTATTCAGACTAAAGTGAAAAGCACCATCTTTTATGGTAAGTTCAGATGCATAATAATCAGTATCGGGATTTTCAAGGGAATACGTTCTCTTATGTAATGTTTCCGGAACAACAAGATTTACATCGTTATGCAGAATTACTGTGGCTCCCTTATCTACCTGGGTAATCAGTTTGTTAAAGGTTGAGATGATGTCATCCATTCCGGAATAAATATCAAGGTGATCGGCGTCGACAGTTGTAACAAGCAATAAATGAGGGAATAACTGCAAAAACGAACGATCAAATTCATCGGCTTCTGCGATAATATAGTCTGAAGCACCCAATACTAAGTTTGATTTAAAGTTTTTTGAGATACCACCGAGAAAAGCAGTACATCCAACTCCTGAGGCTTCCAACAGGAAGGCAGTAAACGTTGATACCGATGTTTTACCATGGGTGCCGGCTATGGCCACTCCTTTATTTTGGTTGAAAATTGTCCCTAACACCTGCGCCCGTTTCATCATGCGAAATCCAGACTGCCTGAAATGCTGGTATTCTAAATTTTCTTCAGGAATAGCAGGCGTATAGACAACCAAGGTATCTTCTATTTCGGAAAAAGTACCAGGTATGCAATCAATATCATCTACAAAATGGATTTTCATACCCATGTCGGTGAGTTCGGAGGTAAGCTTTGTTGCTGTTAAATCATATCCTCCCACAGTCTTTCCCTGAATATGGAAATACCTGGCAAGGGCACTCATTCCAATGCCTCCGATACCCAAAAAGTAGACGTTATTTATTTTGTTTATATCCATATAAATAAGATGGCTAGATTAATTACTCTAACCATCTAATTTTTGATTATCTATTATTTTCATTACCTCATCAACAATGGTGCTTGTAGCATCTGGTTTGGCCAGTATTAAAGCATTCTTGCCGAATTCGTTTAATTTTTTCTCATCTTTCAGGAGTCGAAGGC
>DNTK01000355.1 GCA_003508755.1 Bacteroidales bacterium
ACCTCGTCCTTTCCCTAAAAAGCGAAAAATAATTCCGTCTGAAGCAAGGGCCTGCATGGTGCGGGGTGCTGCAAGCAGGCTGGCCAGCGCCGAGGATAAGGTAGCACCCCAGATACCGGCATATATCAATGGCTCCCAGAGTGCCAGATCGATCATAATACTGTTGTTTGAAATCAATTGTTCGGGCGCAGCCGTTAGCGAAAACCAAACACTAATAGCAAAATAGATGATGGAACCAACCAATACCGACAAAAGCGTACCCCTTGGAATACTCTTAGCAGGGTTTTTTAAATCTCCACTCATGCTTACGCCTGATAAAATACCCGTAACAGCTGGAAAAAAAACAGCAAAAACCGACCAGAAATTATGCCCGCTTTCATAATTGGAAGTGATAGCGATATTGCCGGCATCCGGAGCGGTACCGGTAAAAAAGGCAACAATAGAAAGACCAATAACAACCAGAATGATGTATTGAATTTTAATCACTATTTTGGCGCTTATCAATGCCAAAATGGTTAAGACAATCAAGGTTAAAAGACCAATAACGTGGGCTTCTAAATCAGGGAACAGGTTACGAACAGCTTCGGTAAACCCTGCCAGGTACAATCCAATACCTAGCGCCTGGGCGAGGTAAAGTGGTATGCCAACACACCCTCCGGCCTCAAATCCGAGCGAGCGGGATATGATATAATACACACCACCTCCTTTTACCTCCATGTTAGTGGAAATACTGCTGATAGAAAGTGCCGTCAGGAAGGTAATGAGATTGGCAATAAGAACAATTATCAGGGTACCTTTCAGTCCGGCGTTTCCCACTACCCAACCCGTCCGCAAGTACATAATTACTCCCAGAATGGTTAAGATATTAGGAACAAAAACACCCCCAAAGGTTCCAAAGCCCTTATTTCTATGATTTACTTCTCCAGGCAACACATAGTTTTTTATAGCCGTTAAGTTATCAAAAAAAGGACAAAAGAACCATTCTACTTGCTGCCCTATATGGTTTGTTGCCTTTGAAGTACTTATATGAAATAATTGCACAGGTTTAGTGTAGAAGATTTACACACTTTCCACGAATTTCCACACTTTCCACAACAGTTAATGCCAGCCTCCAGATTCAATTTCAAGCTGAAAGACGTGTAATAGGCGACTTGTGGTAAAGCTCAAGCGAATCAACACATTCAGGAATAACTTTTGACTTATTTATTAGTAATTGTTGAACTCCAAAAAGATCGAGCATTATGAAACTAAAAAGATTTGAAATTATATCGAAAATAACCGGCATGGTGGTTATAACCTCATTAATTATGGGTTGTACCAGCACGGAAACAAAACAAGAAGCAAATAAACTTATTGAAAAACAAACGCAAGTACTCGATAAAGAACAAGAGGCTACAGAGGAATTATACCAGTTGGTAAGGGATTCCCTTGAGAAACAGGAATTGTTGCTGCAAGCACGCAAGAAAGCCGTTGAGGAAGAAATAAAAACCTTCGACGAAACAAAACGACAAGATGAGATCAGTGAATTACAGAAAGAGAGAACAAAGCTATCCGAGCAATTATCAGCCATTAACGACAGCGTTGCCTATTTGAAAGATGAATTATTAAACCTTGAAGATAAATATGTAAAACTTCAGGTGAAAGAAGAACAACTGTTTGATCAGAAAGACCAGGCGAAGAGTAAACTGGTAAAAGGTATTGAAGAAATCGATCAACGTCTCGATAAGATTGAAAAACAAAAAACCATAAAAGAGCAGGAGATTGACATTAATACCAAAAAACTTGATTTGGCTAATGCAAAAATAGCTGTTCTCGAAGATGAGAAAAACATTTATCTGCGCGAGAAAAATGACCTAGTAAAAGACAATGCAGAAGAATCAGAAATTGCAAAATTTGATAGCAAAATTGCTGAAACTAATAGTGAAATTTCTGCTGAAAAAGAAAAATTAGCAGATGCTAAAAGTGTTATCTCAAACAATCAGCAGTGGCTGGACGAATTTTCTACACTCAAAGATAACCTGAGTAATATGATGGCCAGCGAATATGATAAAAAGCGTACCATCGACTCGTTCACGCAGAATGAAATAAAACGGCTTAATAAAGAAAAAATGGCCATTGCCGGGCAAAAGGAACAATTGGTTAAAACCCAGAAAAAACTTACTGCGCAAAAAAGCAAGGTGTCGGATGACCTCGAATCCATTGATAATGAAATTACCCTGTTAAGCAGCAGCGAATTAAGCGAAGTACTGGAGAAAAAATCACAAATTAATATGGATGAAGCTCTACTTGCCCAACAGGAATTGGATATTTCCAAAGGATTGGAATATGAAAGTACCACCGGGGAAAATCTGACACCCGAAAATCTATCCATCCTGGAGGAATTGGAGAACGAAATTAAAAATCGCCGTGCAGAGCTCGAAAGCATGAAGTACCAATTGGTTAATGAACGTATTGATCTTGCTAACAAACAAGCCGAACTGGATGCTAAAAGAGCTAAAAAGGCAGGAGCAGCCAAATTTATAGGGATTATTATACTTGTTGGTGCATTAGCTATTGGAGGTTTGTACCTGCTCGGGCGCACGCGCAGAAGGAAAAAGAAAGCAGCTGCACAAGGGTAATCCCTTTCTACCAGGTGTACAAGGATAACCATGCCATCGAATGTTAAACATAAACCTTATAAAGTGATGAAAACTGACGAAAAAGATAAATCAAACAAAACGAACGATCAACAGAATCAGGAAGATCAAAAGGAAAAAGACTTTTGGCAGGAGGCAAAAGAGAATGTGACCGAAGGTGCCCGTGCTGTAGGCGAAACAGTAGGTGATTATGCCGAAACCATAAAAGAAAAAGCAGGGGAAGCTTTTAAACTAAGCTCAGCGTTTACCATGGATATGGTGCATAAGGCACAAGACATTATTGATGAGTTCAGGGAAAAGCAGGAAATAAAACATCTAAGTGACGCGCGTGATGAATTTATGGCCCAGGCCGGTATGGCGCTTTACAGAGCTGTAAAAGAGAACGATCATAAATTACCAGATGGGTTTATTGATGAAAAAAGCGTAGCTGCCATGCTTAAAGAAATAGAAACAATTGATGCAAAGATTATTGAAATAGAGAAACATCTTGACAAAAGCTGATGTTTCTATTGCAAGGCTACAGGACGTGGGATCTTATGAAGTGAGGCTTTTTTTGTTTGATTTTTATACGGTCATATTTAAACTCGGAATATATTGTTTCATACACGGCCAAACAATGAAGTCTCACGATCTCATGTCTTCACTTAAAATAAAAGTAAAATAACATGGAAATTACAAAAAACTTTAAAGTGCGGTATCTTATCGATACACTGTTAGGAATATGGCTGTTAACATGGCTTTGGTTTCTTATATTTAACTGGGACATTTTTGTAGTAAAGCTCAATATCAACCTGGGCATTGGAGTAGTTAAAATGTTTCCTTTCGTTGTATTTATGATCCTGGGCATGTTAATTATGCTGGCTATCCGGTATATTTTGCAATACTCGCGTATGCTGCGCCGCATCGAAGTAAAGGAGAAAAATACCAAGATTGCCATGCAGGAAAAGGATATTGAGATTTTAAAGTTGAAAGAAATGCTCTACAAAGAACAAACAAGCGAACTCAACAAAACAGCCAAAGATCTTACCGCCCTGAATGAGAAAATCGATGCCATTGCTCAGAAGTTCCAAAAGGAGAAAGAGGAGGGAAACAGCTAATAAGCTAAAAGAAGTTTACACTTAATTGTAAACGAAACTTTTCCGGATAATGCTTTCGAAACATCTGGTAAATCTGCGAAAGAATTTTGGGGATGGAATATGCCAGGCCTCTTTTGTAGTATTAATTTTTTCCATACGTCAGTAATCTTTGTTGGTATTTTCATTTAGTTTCTTTCAATAAACTACACTTTCCACTTTCCATTTTCCCTCGCAGTACTTATGCCATTCTTAATTAAAGGAATAAAATCTCCGCAAGACGACCTTAAAATCATTGAAAATCAATTGCCTAAAACTGTTATTTTTTTTAAATTTATGCGAAAGAGTGCCGCATGGATGCCAAAACAATTTTATTCCTTTTTGGATTAATTAGCTTATGTATTGGGCTGGTTTACCTGTACTTTGTTTTGGTAAATAAAAAACGCAATGGTTTCTTAATGGCCTATGCCATTGGCAAGTTTTTCCAGGCTGCAGGAGTTATTTTTATTAGCAATCGTCTGTTAATTACTGATTACCTTGCCTTAAATATTGGGGCTTCATTGTTAGTCCTGGGCTATGGTGCAAGTTATTTCTGTGTCATTTCACACGACAATAAATTCAAAAAGTCTACTTTCTACGTAATCGCTCTTCCGATCATCCTAAGTGTGTTAACTTTTTTAGTGTACCAGGGTACAACGTATCTTAGTCCTGCCATTCTGCTTTACGTTGTAGTGGGTTTTCTAAGTATATTTTCCGGTATTAAACTCATCGCCAGAAAAGGAAAAACTGCTACCGTAGTATTGGTGGCCTTTGCCTACCTTGGGTTCTCAGCAGCCTGGTTTGCTGCAGCAACTGGCGCCATTATCTTAGGTGCTGAATTTCAAATTGTTTCCGGGACCAACATTTTTGAGCTGGTGATTTATTTTTCTTCCGTCATATACCTGATCATTGAAAGTGTAGGGTACTTAATGATTTTAAAGGAAAAGGATGAGTCTGAAATTGCAGAAAAAAATGAAATTATTTTAGCAGATAATAAATTGCTTAAAGAACTAAACATTAAAAAAGACACCTTCTTTTCAATCATTGCACATGATTTAAAAAATCCAATAGCATCGCTGATTCAATTGGGGCAGGTGTTAGAAGAATCGCACCATGAATTACGTAATGAAGACAGGGAAAAAATGCTGAATGCCATTTCTACATCCGCCCGAAAGACCTATAATCTCCTTGAAAACCTTCTGCAGTGGTCACGGGCTGAAACAGGACGTTTAAAAGTGAAACCGGCTGCCATTAATATTAAAAATATGCTGGATGATAACCTCATCCTTTTGCAGGAAAGCATTCATCAGAAAAACATTACCATACATAATAAAATTCAAGCGGATACTTTTGCCTGGGGTGATTTAAACATGATACATACCGTCATTCGCAATATTTTATCGAATGCCATAAAATTTGTTCATAAAAACGGTAATATCTACCTTTCGGCAACAAATGATTTAAATGCCAACAGCACCAGCATCACGATACAGGATGATGGGGTGGGTATGGAGCAGGAAATAGTGAACAAACTTTTTGAGCTCGACAATGATTACACAAGCAAGGGTACCAATAATGAAAGCGGTACCGGACTGGGTCTTAAACTCTGTAAAGAGTTTATAACTCAAAACAAAGGCGATATTAGGGTAAACAGTGCACCTGGCAAGGGGAGTTCTTTTCATATTGTATTACCCGGATATGTGGCAGTGTCGAAAGTTAAAAAGGCAGTATAAAGCGTCCTCTGTTGTTGTTATAATAAATATTTTCAGAAAATGAGTAACATCCTAATCACAGGGGCCACAGGGAACATCGGTATTGAGGTAATCCGGTATCTGTCCGAAAGAAATACATCCGATCAAGTTATTGCCGGTGTGCGCAACATCAATAAAGCCAAGGAGTTATTTAAAGAAATTCCTACTCTTCAATACGTGCCCTTCGATTTTGAAAACCCGCACACTTTTGAATCTGCCCTGGAGGGTATTGACACCATCTTTTTACTTCGCCCACCTCACCTGGCTGATGTGGAAAAGTATTTCAGGCCGTTAATAATTAAGCTAAAGGAAAAGGGTATCAGACAGGTTGTTTTTCTCTCGGTACAAGGAGCAGATAAAAGTAAGGTTATTCCTCACAACAAGATTGAGCGCCTGATTAAAGAATATAAGCTGGACTATGTATTTCTGCGGCCGGCTTATTTTATGCAAAACCTGACTACAACATTGTTGCCCGATATCGTTTCGAAACGACAAATTATTTTACCAGCCGGAAAAGCAAAATTTAACTGGATCGATATCAAAAACATTGCTGAGATCGCTGCCATAGTTCTTACCGATTTCACTGGTTATACCAACCAGGCCTTCGATATTACCGGTAATGGAAATTTAAGTTTTGGACATGTTGTAAAGCTGATGAATGAGCGTATTGACAATACCCTTACCTACAAAAGCGTTAGTCCATTAAAGTTTTACCGCATAAAGAAAAAAGAGGGCCTTCCTAAGGCCATGATTGTTGTAATGACCTTATTGCATTTTTTACCCCGGTTACAAAAACCACCGCGGATAGTAGCTACTTACAAAAAACTTACAGGCAGGGAACCCACTACCCTGGCAGCATTTATCGACCGAGAGAGAAAATACTTTTTATAGTAACTCAAAGCTAAAGAATAATGAATGCTGATTTTTCTTCCCGGGCAACTTATCTGAAATAATTCTAAATTAAGCGTTTTAACAAAAAAGTTGTTTGTGGTTATATTACTTTTCCCCTGTATAAAATAAATTAGCCAAAATCCCATCAAGCAGCTCATTCCCTTAAAGCCTTCCGAATAAATTTCATTAACACTATTCACAGACGATATATTCAGGACGCACACAAGTAGGTCGTCATCCTGAAAAGTGACGAAAGGAGCTTGTTCAGGA
>DNTK01000605.1 GCA_003508755.1 Bacteroidales bacterium
GTTCTGGAGACAGCAAAGCCAGTTGAATTGAGCCACTTTAAACTAAGTGTTACGAATGGTATCGAAAATAATGCCTATTTTGATGTATATGCATCACGCGACGGGTTCGATTGGGAGCTTGTTATGGGTTCTGAAGAATCTTGCGGCATTTCAGCAGACTTGCAGGTATTCGATATTCCTGCTACAAAATCAGAAACAACATACAACTACTTTAAGCTTATCGGAAAAGGAACAACAAACGACGATGTTAATGCTTACTCTGAACTTAAGCTTTATGCTGCTGTTGATGGCGCTACTTCTAGCGATGAAGTAAGCATTGCAGATATTGTTGAACTGTATCCGAATCCCGCACAGTTTAGTTTTAACCTTGACCTGAAAGAAGATTCGAATGTAAAAATTCTGAATATGGGAGGAAAAGTTGTGTTTGAACAATTTATGCAACAAGGTGTAAATCCTGTTGATATAAATCTGCCTACCGGTACTTACTTGGTACAGGTTATTTCTGAGTCCCAAATGATAACACAACAGCTGGTTATTCAGTAACACCCGCATTCAAATAGAAAAAACGGGTATTTGCAGAACATATTAATACATCCATAAAAACATTGAGTGAAATCCTCTCTTCGAATTAATCGAGGAGAGGATTTCTTCTATATTTGCACCTGAATGCTAAACCGAATCGTAATCAATTATGGACTCTATTTCTATTATTATACCCTCTTATAATTCATCCGAAACAATACCTGCCACGCTTGATAATATCTTTAAGTTGAACAATGTTGATACTGTAAAAGAAGTAATAGTGGTGGACTCTTCGGACGATAAAAAAACCAAGCCATTCCTCAATAACTACAGCAACCCCAAAGTAAAAATAATAACCTCTGGTGTACGGGTGATGCCTGCCATTCAACGGAACATTGGCGCCAGGGAAGCTTCTGGAGATATTCTTGCCTTTATTGACTCTGATGCTTACCCTGATAAAAACTGGGTTGCTTTCATTTTAGAAACCATTAAGGAGCAAACAGTAATGGGCGGAGGAAGCTATCTATTGCCAGAATTTCAGCATGATAACAAAGTAGCCATTGCTCAATATTACCTACAGTTTAATGAATTTTTACCCGCTGGTGATATCCGACAAAAGGCATTTTTCCCTTCTTGCAACATCTTCTGCAAAAAAGAATTTTTCGACGAAATGGGAGGATTTCCAGAAGTAAGAGCTTCTGAAGACACCTTGTTTTGTCTTAATGCCGGAAAAAAGACAGAACTGGTATTTAATCCTCAAGCCAAGGTTTATCATATCTTCAGAACCGATAGGAAAGCCTTTCTGAGAAACCAGAAAATGTTGGGTAAATTTGTTCTTGTTTACCGAAAAGACTTTTACAAAAGCTTTATTTACAAAGGCATAATGCCCCTGCTAACTATACCGGTTATAACCTTGATAAAGTTGGCCAGACTGCGTTCAAGAATTACCCAAGCGGGTAAATGGCACCGCAAGATGTTACGTAAGTCGCTGGGTACATTCTTCGTTGGTCTCACTTACTGGTCATTTGGATATGTAAGCGGCATAAAGGGTGTGAAAAAATAACACCCCATAAAAATTTTTTTCACGGATTTTTCCTGTTGTTTCATAGCATAAGCATTCTATAAAGGCACGGGTCTCATTCGTCAAAATAACATGCCCATTACTACGATTTTTACCATCTTTAGGCCTGTTTAACTATTAAATATATACCCGAACCAAACAATACTGCAAAAACAATGGTACTTAAAAAGACACCATTTTACAACCTGTTGGTAAACAACATCAATACCCGCGAATGCCTTGCGGCATGTAATGCTTTTTACCTGTCAGATACAATAAACACCATATCATTTATAAATGCACATTGCTTTAACATAGCACAGAAAAACCAAGAATACTTGTCTGCTCTGAACCATTCTAGCCTTTTGCTCAACGACGGTGTTGGAATAGACATAGCAGCTTCGTTTGCGCGAATGAAGTTCAAGGAAAACATGAACGGTACCGACCTGATTCCAAAGATAATTAAGCATGCATATGAGTCTGGCAAATCAATTTATTTAATGGGCGGTGTTCCGGGAATTATTGAACAGACCAAAACAGCTCTTGAAAAGAAATACCCGGGAATTAAGATATCGGGCACTCAAAATGGATATTTTAAAAAAGAAGATAACCCTGCCGTGCTTGAAAACATTAATAATTCCGGGGCAGAGCTCCTTATTGTTGGTATGGGTGTGCCCAGGCAGGAGCTTTGGATACATGAACACAAGACGGCTTTTAAAAATATAAAAATCGCTGTAGCCGGAGGAGCCATTGTAGATTTTATTGCTGGTAAAGTAAAGCGGGCCCCCCTTTGGATGCAAAAGCTAAAAATCGAATGGCTGTTTCGATTTATCAATGAACCTAAAAGACTGTTTAAACGCTATTTTATTGGTAACATGGTATTCTTTATGCATCTAATTAGTTATAAACTAAGGAAATCGAAAAATGCTTAAATAACCCAACTATTAAAAAACATACTCATAATATGTTTCATTAATTTGTACTTTTACCTGTATATAACCAATTTTTATCCTTTATGAAAATCCGTCTGAATTCAATTTATCGTGGTTTTTTACTTCTTGCAAGCGTATGGCTGCTTCACGCATGTATTCCTCATGATTCACTCAAGCTGGTTCACGAACCTCAAATATCTACCATCGATACATTAACATTCTATAATAATTATAAAGCAAAACAGATCCGACCTTACGATAACTTGTATATAAAAATATTTAGTGCCGATGAACGCTCACAAATGGTTTTTTCTGAAGGCTACAGCTCTGTAGGAAATGTTGATCCCCGCCTGATTAGTTATGCTGTGAATGATTCGGGCTATCTTAATTTTCCATTTATCGGGCAAATTTATGTAAATGAATTAACCCTTTTAGAAGCACAGGAAAAAATTGAACAACAACTTAACCGCTATTTAAAAAACGTATCGGTATCGGTGCGTTTTGTCGGAAACTCAATTACTGTGTTGGGTGAGGTAAATCGTCCGGGTGAGTACATATTTTACGATGATAAAATCAGCTGTTTCCAGGCTATTGGCCTTGCAGGCGGTGTGGCCGATTACGGAAACCTAACCAATGTGAAAGTGTTACGTGAGATTGACAATAATCTTACCTTTTACGAAATGGATTTAACCAAGAAAGGCGTGGTTGAGGCCACAACCTATTATCTATTACCCAGCGATGTGATAATGATAGAACCCATCAAAGCAAAATATTCTCGATTGAGAAGCTATAATAATTTATCGATTGTACTTTCTGCACTTACAACTATTGCTTTATTAGTCACAGCCTTTAATCTTATTCCAACGAACAATTAATGATGCAAAACCAACAAGAAGATATACTAAAGACCGGTACTGACTTTCAAAAGATTGTAGATACTTTTTTAAATTACAAAAAAGTATACATATTATGCGTGGGTATTGCACTTGCTATTGCAATGGCTAACAATATGTTAAGTCGTCCGACATACCGCAATTCAACCACCATATATTTCTCGGAGCAAGACAACGCAAATCTCCTTTCGAGCCGCGATGCTATGGAAGGTTTCCGTTTCCTGAGTAATCAGACCGATGTAGAAAACGAAATGGAACTTATTCGTTCTTTTACTTTAATACGCGAAGTGCTGCTTCGCTTAAACTATCATGTTGGATACTACAGAGATTATTCAAGCTTTCCAAAAAAATACTTGAAAGGAAAAGAAAAATACCTTGAAGAAATTCACTCTAACCTGCCTTTTCGGGTGAATATAGACAAATCTCATCCCCAGGTAGTTTATTCACTTTTTAAAGTTAAAATACTTGATAACAAACGGTATGTGCTAACAAGTACTGCCGAAAATAAGCCGTTGTTTAATTACATCGATAATCAACAACTATACCGCATCGATGCTTACTCTATAAGCGATACACTTTATTTTAATGAGCGGCTTCAACATCCGTATTTCTCCTTTGAGATTGCTTCGACAGAGGCATTGAACAAAGGAAATTACGGAAAGGAATATTATTTCAGAATGTTTGATATCAATCATCTGGCTGCAGATTACCAACGACGCCTAACTCCAGCATTGGTAAGCCCTCAGGCTACACTCATAAAAATAACTCTGGTTGGTGGAAACATAGAAAAAATAACCGATTTTCTGAATGAGCTAACAAGCATTTACCTTGATGTTAATGTTGAAAAGAAGAACAAAATTGCAAGGAGCACCATTGATTTTATCGATGGTCAGATTTCCCAGGTAGCCGATTCGCTTGTAAAGGCTGAAACCAACCTCCGTGACTTCAGATCCAGCAACAAAGTAATGGACTTAAGTTTTCAGGGACAAGAATTTTTCAGGCTCATGAATGAGCTCGAAACCGAGAAAGCACAAATTGCTGTTCAAATCAGGTATTATGAATATTTAAAAGAATATTTCTCGAAAGAACAGGACATAGCAGGTTTGCGGGCTCCTTCAACCATGAACATTGTAGACCCGATTTTGACTGAACTAATCGCCAGCCTGCTTGAGCTAAATGCTGAACGAAACAGAATTATGGATGGCGATTCGCGAGAAAACCTGTTTCTCGATGACATGAACCGACAAATCGATAACCTGTTGGCCAATATTTCTGAAAATGTTGAAAACAACATGAACACGCTTAATATCACGAAAAACGAAATAGAGTACCGGATAAATAAGCTTTCGAATCAAATTAGCAGAATGCCAAAAACCGAGCTTCAGTTGCGGGGTATTGAACGTGAATTTGAGATAAACGATGAAATATATACATTTTTGTTGCAAAAGCGCGCCGAATCGCAAATAGTCAGAGCCTCCAATTTCCCAGATTATGAAATTGTTGATCCTGCAAGGGTTTTAAGTTACAACCCTATAGGACCCAGAAAAAAAGTTAATCTAGCTATCGCTATTATACTGGGCATTCTTCTGCCCTACTCCTTCTTGACAGTTAAAGATCTGTTAACAAATACAATTTCGAAACACGAAGATATAGAAGCCTTATCCAATGTGCCTATACTTGGAAATGTTTTCCACAACGATTCAAAAGCGACAAATGTGATCAAAAATGCGTCCGATTCGGCTGTAGCAGAATCGTTCCGAGCACTACACATGAATTTTGATTTTTTAACCAAAGGTAATGAGCAGAGCGTAATCACAGTTTCCTCCTCGTTAAGTGGCGAAGGAAAAACATTTACTGCCATTAATATGGCCAACACATTTGCCAGCTTTGGTAAGAAAACTGTGTTAATCGAATATGACCTTCGTCGCCCCAGCATCAGCAAAGTATTAAAATTAAATAGTCAGATCGGTACAACATCCTACCTGATTAACAAAAGCTTGTTGGAGGATATTATAATTAAAACCGAGGATCCAAACCTCGATATTATTACAGCAGGTCCAATTCCGCCAAATCCCAGTGTTTTAATTGCAAGTGATAAGACAAAGGAATTAATCGACTTATTATTAAATTACTATGATATAGTGCTTATTGATTCGGCACCAGTTGGTGTTGTTGCAGAAACAAAATTTCTGATGGATCTGTCAAATATCAACCTGGTAATTGCCCGTTATAATAAGACCCTTAAAAATGTCTTCAAGAATACCATTAAAAACTTACAGAAGAATAACATTGGGAACCTTACCGTAGTAATCAATGATGTGAGTATGAAAAGCCATAGCTATAAATACACGTACGATAAGAAATACTACCATGCGGGAGCAAAAAAGAAAAAACGAATATCTATTCCTCGAATTAAAAAAGTTAAATCATTAAAGCAAACCATAGGATGGTAGTAACAGTAATAGCCAATGGGTTTCAGGAAGACTATACCGTTAACCTTGTTAATGCGCTGGCCGAATCAGGAATAGAGGTCGATTTTATTGGGTCGGATATTTACCTGAATTATGAAATTAATAAGCGGGTCAACTTCCTAAATTTGAGGGGCTCACATATTGAATCGGCTTCCAAACTTTCAAAAATAAAACGAATAATCAGGTATTATTTGCGCCTTTTAAAGTACAGTAAAAAAGCCAAACACAAGGTGTTTCACATACAATGGCTCCGATTCTATTATTTCGAAGGGGTGCTATTCTCAACCATTTTAAAGTTAATGGGAAAACGCATTGTATACACTGTTCATGATGTACTGCCGCACAGCAAAGAAACACCAAAGATGAGGAAGCTATTTAAGAAGGTTTACAGGGTATCCAATCATCTTATTGCACATACAGGGTATATTAAGAAACGGTTGGTAGAAGAATTTCACCTGAATCAAGATAAAATAGCAGTGGTTAAACATGGTGTATACAACCTTAACCTGCATGATGCGATCACAAAGGAGAATGCACGAAGCGAAATGAAAATATCAAAAGATGATATTGTTTTGCTATTCTTTGGTTACATAACCGAATACAAAGGGCTGCCACTGCTATTTGATGCATTCAAGCAGCTTGAAAGAAAGCATGAAAATATTAAACTTTTGGTAGCAGGTAAAGTGAGTCAGGAATACAAAGACACCTTTGATCGACTAAGAGCTCAAATAACCTCTGACAACGTCCAAATCACCACCAAATACCTCGACGACCTTGAAGTAGAACAGCATTATAAAGCATCCGATATCGTTGTTCTTCCTTATCTCGAAGCCTCGCAAAGTGGTGTTATGTTTATATCCTATGCCTATGGAAAACCTGTCATTGCACCAAACTTTGGAGGGTTTCCTTACGATATTATACCAGAGAAAACCGGCTTGCTGTTCGAAAGACAAAACACCGATGATTTAACCCATCAAATTAATAGAGCCATTGATATCTTCTGCAAGGATAGTAAAGAAACCAGCAGATACATTACAGACTATGCTACCGAAAACTATAGCTGGGAAGGCAGTGCAAAGGCTTTAAAGCTTATTTACAAACACCACAATAATTAGGTCTCCCTTTTAATGATAAAAAACCTCATCATATTAGCTGCAGTATTGTGCTCGCTCATGTTCTTCAGATTGATATATTTGGGAGAATCCGGGATAAAAGGCCTACAGGTGCTTGGGGTGATGATTATTGTTGGAGTTATTTTTGTTCAGTTGATCTACGATAAGACTTTTCGAATCAAACAATCTTTTAGCTGGGAAGTGGCTTTACTGCTGGTAGCGGTGCTTTTAAGCATGATTACTCCGTACCGCGATTATGGGCAATCAATAAAAACAAGTCTTATTGCCCAACGGCACATGTATTTTATCCTGTTTTATTTTATGCTGCATGCAATAAAGCCATCGCAAATGCAGGTACAACGCATCTTTTTCATAATAGGAATTTTGTACAGTCTATTCTCCATTATGCAATATCTTGCCTACCCAACCATGATTTTTGATGTGCGAGCCAGCCTCGATCGCGGGACCATACGTATATTTCTTCCCGGAAACATCTTTGCTGTAGTTACCTACTTTCTTTGCCTGCATTATTTCTTCCGCTCCTATAGCTTCAAGTACGTTATTATTATGGGAATCATTCTGAGCTTTTTTGTGTTGCAGGGAACACGTCAGACGCTCGCAAGTGTAGGATTTGCATCTTTTCTCTTTGTGCTTTTCAATAGAAAAATTAAATCAAAACTTCTTATCATGGTATTGGTGGGGTTATCGTTAATACCCCTTTATTTTGCCTTTGAAAGCATTTTTTCTGAAATGCTGAATGTAACTGAAAGTCAGTCGGAACGATTCGAAGACAATGTAAGAGTTAGGGCGGCTACATTCTTTTTAACCTATTTCAAGCACGATATCTGGGGCTATCTGCTGGGCAGTGGTATGGACAGCCAAAAGAATGTTTACGGCCTCTTAATTGAATCCTATAAAGAAAATCTTGGGTTTTATATTGAAGATATTGGCATCATTGGAGAGTTTGTTCGGTATGGAGCCTTATTTGTGCTGGCACAGATTTTAATCATTGTAAAGGTATTCCGATCAAAACTACCCAACAGCCTCATGTACATTAAAATATACTTTATTGTATTTGTTATGACACTATTTACCGGTGCTGGTTATTTTACCTTTAGTTTTACAGCCATTGGATTGATGTTGTATCAGATTGACCTCGCTAAAACAGAAAAATTATTATCAATTAATCATGAATAAAATTGCTATTGTAATCCCCGTTCATAATGGACTTACTTACACTAAAAAGTGTTTGAAAAGTCTTGAAGAATCGTATGAACATGTAAAAAAAGAAAACTTCTATACCATACTTGTTGATGATGGATCAACGGACGGAACTTCGGATTGGGTAAAAGAAAACTACCCCAATGTTATTATCTGCGAAGGCGATGGTAACCTTTGGTGGACTGGTGCCATAAATGTTGGCTGTAAATATGCGATTGAAGAGTTAAATGCCGACTACATGGTTTGGTGGAACAACGATATTGTGACGGAACCCTCCTATTTTGTCAACCTCGAAAAATTACTTGAAACAGATGAGAAAGATATTCTGATAGGTTCAAAAGTAATGGTGAAAAATCCACCCAACCTTGTCTGGACTATGGGTTGTAAATTCGATCCCTATACCGGTGAGCGAAAAATGTATGGATTCTTTGAGCCTGATTCAGAAGAATACAATAGGGTTTGGGAAGTTGACTGGTTAACAGGAATGGGAACCGTTTTAAGTAAAGAAATCATGCTTAACGTTGGCTGGTTGAACGAAAAGGATTTCCCTCACTATCATGGAGATAGTGATTATTCATATCGTGTAAAGCTTGCCGGTTACAAACTCAAGGTATATCCTCAAATTCGTATTTGGAATGATGTCGTAAATACCGGGTTAATTCATTCAGGAAGCTTTAAAATGCTGTGGCGCTCGCTGGTAGACAGAAAGTCGAACTTTAATATTAAAAAAGAATGGCTGTTTTACCGCTATTATGCGAAATCATGGCGTGCCTATCTTCCAGTAATTAAATTCTACACAAAATATATTGGTGGATTCTTTAAATGGAAATTCCTGGGACTTTTTGGTATTAAAAAGAAAGCGAAATAAACTACACATTGCAGCTTAAGAAAGGTTTTAATCTGTTTTTATGAGTTTTATAACATCCATAAATCTTTATTCAGACTAAAATCTTTTTTATTTCTATTCAGAAACTCCATTTATTGTTTGCATCGGTTCGTTTATCCTGAAAAAACCGACGTTTAATTATGTCGGTTTCTACTTATCACGTGATATGGTCCATTAATCAAAATAATTTAGCCAATCACCGTTTTCCACGTAGATTTACATACGAAAACATTGATAAACATGAAACCAATCAAAACTATAATTCGCAAAAACGCCAAGGTAATCCAGAGAACATTAGACCTCATGGTTACCGTTATCTCCTATTTTGGAGCATTTTATTTAACTAGCTTAATCAACAAAGAGTATTTCCAGTTCACAAACGATTACGTTTATATGCTGTTGTTGGTAGTTCCTACCTGGGCTATTTTGATAAAATCAACCAATCTGGCACAGATTCCACGTTCCAGAACTTACATGTCAATCTTTTTCCGAATCCTTAACTTTAACTTTATTGGATTCCTTGTATTGTTACTTTACAAATACATTTTTGGATTCGAAAGCTTTAGCTACTATTTTGTTTTATCGTTTTCGCTTATTAACTGGATTTCATTATTTACCTTAAGAATGACAACCTTCAGAGTTGTTAAATCATTCAGAGCAAACGGACATAACATTCACAACCTTGTGATCGTTGCTGATAAAGACTCGGAAGAAATAATTGATAATATCCTTGACCACAAGGAATGGGGATACCGTATTGTAGCAATTTTTAGTGATTCTTCCTATATTCGCGAAACCTATTCCCCACTTATCCGGGTGTTGCCAGAACGTTCAAACATCAAAAATATTCTTAAGGTTGATATCATTGATGAGGTGTTGTACTGCAAGCAGGAAGTTGATTTAGAAAAAGTTGATCAGTTAATCGCTACCTGTAAAGAACTGGGTGTAACCTTTAAAGCCAAAAGTAATGTGGTGCCGGTTAACCAACCAGAAGTAAAACTTACTCACCTGGAAAAAACACCCTTTCTTACTTTCTACAATACCCCAAATAATTCATTTCGTTGGGCATGGAAATCTATCAGTGATTTTACCATATCAGCTATCTTGTTGTTTTCACTTTCGCCGCTGTTCTTAATAATTTCCTTAATTATTAAGTTAACCTCTAAAGGACCCGTAGTATTTAAACAAAAACGAGTTGGCCTGCATGGTCGTCAGTTTTACATTTATAAGTTCAGAACCATGGTTCAGAATGCGGAAGAACTAAAAGCTAAATTAATGGCTCAGAACGAAAGTGATGGACCAACATTTAAAATTAAAAAGGATCCACGAATTACATCAATTGGCAGTTTCTTGCGTAAAACCAGTATCGATGAGCTACCCCAGTTA
>DNTK01000604.1 GCA_003508755.1 Bacteroidales bacterium
GGCATAATGATAGTAGAATGGTTAAATGAGGGATCAATTGAGAAATTTTCATAATAGGTTTAGTATGTGAGAATGACAAATAAATAAAAGTATACACTTACTTTTGTGGTAAAAGAACAATAAAATATTTAATGTTCAAAAAGATAATTTCCGGAGGTCAGACCGGGGTCGACCAGGCCGCATTAAAAACGGCCCTCCAGTTAGGAATTAAAATTGGCGGTTGGTGTCCGCCCGGAAGGGTCTGCGAGGAAGGAAATATTCCTGATGAATTTACTTTAAAAGAAACACCCGTTGAAAGAAGCGAGCAAGCCATGCATATTCCCAGGTCGTTGCGAACAGAGTGGAATGTGAGAGATGCCGATGCAAGCCTTGTACTTTTGGCAGGAGAAGATATGGATTCCGGCACTGCCTGGACCATTCAGTCAGCGAAAAATTCCAACAAACCCTGCCTGGTTCTAAACATCACCACCCATTCGGAGATTCCATTTATCCTCAGTTGGATAACCAAAAACAGAGTCGAAACTTTGAATATTGCCGGCCCGAGCGAGTCCTCTTTCCCGGGAATAAATAACCTGGCATCATGTTTTCTCTCAGTCCTGTTTAAACGGTTAAAACAAGCTTAAGATCTGTTCCTTCATTTCGGTATAATTGGTTGCCACATTAAATTGAGGGTAATCATCCATTACTGCCTGAGGCGGTTTGTAAAGAAATGCTTTATCGGCCTGCTCGAGCATGGTCATATCATTATAAGAATCACCAAAGGCAATGACTTCATATTTCAGACTTTGCAGGGCCTTAACAACCTGGCGCTTGGGATCGACCTGGCGCAGTTTATAGCCAACAATCATATTATTTTCATCAACTTCCAGCGAATGGCAAAACAGGGTAGGGTAATCGAGTTGTTTCATCAGTGGATCTGCAAACTCAACAAAGGTGTCGCTCACAATAATGACCCGAGATTGCGATTGCAGCCATTTTATCATTTCAAAGGCACCGTCGAGTGGTTTTAGGGTGGCAATGACATCCTGAATATCCTTCAGAGTAATGTTGTGTTCTTTCAGAATTTTCAGGCGATAAGTCATCAGCTCGTCATAGTCCTTTATATCGCGCGTTGTCAGCTTTAATTCTTTAATACCCGTTTTCTTTGAGACATTTATCCAGATTTCCGGTATCCAAACTCCTTCAAGGTCGCAGCAAATTGTGTGCATATTTTTTTGTCAATAATTTTAGTTCTGTGCAAAAAGTTCTTTCAAGAGCTACCTTATAACAGAGCTCTTGCTACTTATTTATATCTGTTGGTTAAGTATTTTTTAAAACCTTTATAGTCGGTTCCAATTTTATCATACTTTTCTTCTTTGTAGTCGAGTTTTGAAAGACTAGGAGGTAATTCCGGGTCGATACCAAGAACATGTTGTATCTCTTCGGGAAATTTTGCGGGGTGAGCAGTTTCAAGACAGGCACAGGCTTGCTGCTCAGCAGCTGTTTTTGAGTCCTGATTCATAAACTTGCGCAATCCTTCCCAACCAACAGCACCATGAGGTTCTAGCAAAACTTTATGTCTTTCATATACTCTTTTAATGGTTTTTCGCGTAGTCTCATCGTCTACGCTCACAGCAAACATATCATCCTTCATTTTATCCAGATTCGGAAGTTCAAGAATTTCTCCCTGTGGATTCATTTCCCCACCATAAAGAGCCACAATTCGCGCCATATTGCTGGGGTGACCAACATTCATAGCGCTGGATACGCATGCTTTAGATGGAACAATGGTTTTATAATTTCCGGTTGCAAAGTAAACAGGTACCTCGTCGTTGGCATTGGTTGCCACCACAAATTTCTTTACCGGCAACCCCATTTTTTTGGCGATTAAGCCACCCATTAGATCGCCAAAGTTACCCGATGGTACAGAGAATACAATCTCATCATTTTTTTCAATATTGCATAAACGTGAATATGCCCAAAAATAGTAGACCGATTGAGGCAGCAGGCGACCAATATTAATTGAGTTGGCAGAAGATAAATTCAGGTAGTTAAGATCAGCATCATTAAATGCATCTTTTACCAAGGCCTGACAATCGTCGAACTTACCATCCAGGGCAAGAATCTGAATATTATCATGAAGTGTGGTCATTTGCTTTCTTTGTCGCTCGGTTACTTCAGTTTCCGGGAAAAGCACACACACATTAATATGATGTAAGCCATAAAAAGCATTGGCCATCGCGCTTCCGGTATCGCCTGATGTGGCGGTTAAGATTAAAAGGTTTTTGTTCTTTTTATCGAGGAAATACTGCATGAGTTGGCCCATCATACGCGCAGCAAAATCTTTAAAGGAAGCAGTTGGCCCTTGGTCGAGCCGAAGAATATATTTCTTATCATAAACCTGCTCAAGGGGTACAGCAAAATTGTAGGCTGCCTTGGTCATTTCAGCAAGTTTTTCATCAGGTATGGCATCATGAAGGTACTGCGAAAGCACTTTTGCTGCAATTTCGTGGTAGTCCATGTTGCTGAATGCCCTTATCTCGGCAGTTGATAATTGCGGAATTTTTTCCGGCATATATAAACCGCCATCGGGTGCGAGCCCTTTTAGAAGTGCTTCACCAAAACTAACTTTTGGAGCTTTTAAGTTGGTGGATGAATATACTATATCAGACATACTATTAGTTTTCTATTGTTACATTAATGATGCAAGGTAGTTGAAATGCTTATCACCAAACAACTCGAGCGATTCGATTTTCAGGTCAGAAAAATCATAGACACTGTCGTTATGCTGCCCCTCGTCAAGCAGAGCTACCACCTTCATGCGTGCCGATTTTGCTGCGAGAATTCCATTAAAGGAGTCTTCGATAGCCACAGAATATACCGGATCCATTTTTAATTTGTTGCAGGCCGAAATATATATACCTGGATGTGGTTTTCCAAATTGTTCGAAATCGCCCGAGTAAATTAAATCAAAATAAGGGTGCAGATTAAACTTATCAACTACGGTTTTAATATGCGCCATCGACGAAGCTGAAGCAATCCCCATGGGAAGACCTTTTGATTTCCAGTAATCGAGCATATGTAAAACTCCCGGTTTTAACTTTCCCTTTTCCTTCATAATACTGATAACAGCATGGTTTAGTTCCTGTGTTAACAAAGCAGCTTCCTTTTTAGGATTGATAAGCTTATCGTGCCAAAATTTGACTGCTTCAATTGACGGAAGGCCTTTTGTCTTAAGGCAGTCTTCACGTGTTAAAGATAAGCCCTCCCCTTCAAATACCATTATTTCAGCTTCCTGCCACAGAGGTTCTGAATCAATCAGTGTTCCGTCTAAATCAAATATTATTCCCTGAATCATATTAATTTGCAAAAGTTCGGAAGAGCAGTTTTTACACTTGCCCTTCTGTTCTATTATTATACATTGGCTACCCTGATTACATCTGCAAAAACTCCGGCTGCAGTAACATCAGCACCTGCACCATATCCACGAATAACCATTGGAGCATCCTTGTATCGTTCTGTTGTTAGTAGTAATATGTTGTTGCTTCCCTCGAGCGGATAAGCGGGATGCAGCATATCAACAGTTTCCAGTCCCACTTCACCAACACCACAATCTAATTTGGCAATAAAGCGCCATTTCAAACCTTTTTCAACCAATTCTTTCCGTTTAGCTTCGAACTCATTATCATATTCGGCTACCTTTTTCCAAAAATCGTCCAGGGTACCTTCAAAACATGCTGCGGGTAGAAAGGAATTTACCTTCACATCTTTTTGCTCGAGCGGATAACCTGCCTCGCGCGCCAGAATAACCAGCTTTCTGATGACATCAATACCGCTTAAGTCGATGCGGGGATCGGGTTCGCTGTATCCCATGTCTTTGGCCATCTTTATGGCTTTACTCATCGGCACTTCCTCGCTCAGCGTGTTGAACAGGAAGTTGAGCGTGCCGGACAATACGGCTTCGAGTTGCAGAATCTTATCACCGCTGCGAATTAAATCATTCATGGTATTAATAATGGGTAATCCTGCACCCACATTGGTTTCGAACATGAATTTTACATTGTTATGAACAGCAGTGCGCTTCAATTCCTGGTAATGTTTAAAATCTGACGAGCAGGCAACTTTGTTAGCAGTTACGACAGATACATACGCGTCGAGTACTTTTTTATAGATTTTGGAAACATTATCATCAGCAGTACAATCAACAAATACACTGTTCCGTAAATTCAATTCCCGCATGGCATCCACATAGGCATGCATGTCGGCAGTTTGTCCACGCTCTATTTCCTCCAGGTAATTATCGAGGTCGATTCCTTCAGGATTGATGGCCATTTTCCTGGATCGGCTTATGCCAACTACATTAACCTTTAGTTTATGGTCGTCCAGCAGATGCTGACGTTGTTGTTTTATTTGTTGAATAAAGCTACTTCCCACAGTACCGGTACCAACAATATAAAGATGCAATTCTTTAAAATTGCTTAAGAAGAACCCTTCGTGGATTACATTGAGCGCTTTTTTTAGCTGCCCCTTTCTTATCACAACTGAAATATTGAGCTCAGATGATCCCTGGGCAGTAGCAATAACGCTGATACCATTCCGCCCAAGCGATTGAAACAGAGTAGCCGATATACCAGGAACATTTTTCATGCCCTCGCCTACAATAGCAATAATTGAAAGGTCTTTTTCAACTACAATGTTTACTTCATTTCTAATATGTATTTCCCGTTCGAATTCGGCTTCGATGGAACGCACTGCTTTCTCAGTATCTTTTGGTGAGATGGCAAAGGTTATAGAGTATTCCGAGGACGCCTGCGTAATGAGAATAATATTCACATCTTTATCGGCTAAGGCGCCAAACAATCTTGATGATGTTCCTTTGGTGCCTACCATACCTGGACCTTGGAGTGTAATTAGGTCAATATCGTCGATGGAGGATACTCCTTTTACCGGGATTTCTTCGTTTGGGGCAATAGATTTTTCCGAAATAAGTGTACCGGCTGCATCCGTATCGAAAGTGTTTTTAATTCGGATGGGTATTTTCTTCTGAAAGGTAGGTTGTATGGTAGGGGAATAGACCACCCTAGCACCGAAATGCGAAAGCTCCATGGCTTCGGCATACGATAGACTTTTAATGGCAAAGGCTTTATTAACCTTACGAGGATCGGCAGTCATGAAACCATCTACATCGGTCCATATCTCCAGTATGTCAGCATTGAGGGCTGCAGCATAAATAGCTGCTGAAAAATCGGATCCGCCGCGTCCAATGGTTGTTGTGTTTCCTTCCGAATCGGCAGCAATAAAACCTGGCACTACGCAAATGCCGTTAAATTCTTTTAAGGCCTTCTCGATATTTTTATTGGTATGGGCAAAATCTATCTGTGCGTTACCATAATTACTGTCGGTTACAATTAAATCGCGTGAATCAAGGAATTGAGCATCTTTGAATGCTTTCCAGATGATGTTAGCAGAAATTAATTCGCCAAAGCTTAATATTCTGTCGTGTACTTTGGGTGTGAGATCATTAAGCTTGTAAACTCCCTCAAGAATTTCAGCTAATTCCTTGAGCATACCTGTTACCGTTTCAAGCACTGTTGCTTGTTCGGTGGTGGTGATGGTCTTTTTCACGGCTGTGGTATAAGCTTCAGAAATATGTGTAAAGATCTCGGTATAGCCAGTGTTTTTTGTAGAAGCAAGTGCTGCTGCTGCTTCCAATTTGTTGGTTATATCCTGAAATGCCGAGACAATAACAATGACGGGTTTCGCATGCGAAGCTACAATATGTTCGACCTGTTTTAATCCTTCAGGCGACCCCACCGATGAACCACCGAACTTAAGTACTTTCATTTTAAAAATAATTTACGGGTAATTGGTTATAATTTATAAGCGCTTGCTGATAAATATCATAAGTTTGCGAAAATAAGTATTATTGTCTAAAACCATATTATTATCGTTCGGAATTAAACGGATTTTACGAATTATTAATATTTCTCCAATGTTTGATATTCTGTTGCTGCCTGCTAAGCTAGAGTTGACAGCTTCCTATCTTCTAAATTTACGGTATAAATTTCATATCTTCCATATTGACATGGGATCATTCACTTTTTTCACCTCCATTTTCGTCTATGCCTGCCAATTGGAAGAATAAAGGGAAGTACTTTTTATATAAAAATAAGCACCGGATCTTTTATCGCCGAGAGGGAAGCGGGTCTGTCTTGCTGTTGCTGCATGGTTTTCCTACCGCTTCCTGGGATTGGCACAAAATCTGGCCTTCGCTTAAGGAAGACTTCGAGTTGGTCGCCCCCGACTTCATTGGCTTTGGCTTTTCTGATAAGCCGCTTCGGTATCAGTATGTCATTTTAGATCAGGCTGATCTGGTTGAGCAACTGCTGGATCACTTGCAATTAAGAGAGATCCATATCCTGGCACATGATTACGGCGATACGGTTGCGCAGGAGTTGCTGGCTCGTTTTTTGGAAAAAAAAGCATCTGCACTGAAGTTGACGTCTATTTGTTTTCTAAACGGCGGTCTCTTTCCGGAGTCTCACCAGCCAAGGCTTATCCAAAAATTACTTATCAGCCCTTTGGGCCCTTTGCTGACTCCTTTTCTCAGCAAGGCCATGCTGAAGAGAAATTTTTCTAAGATCTTTGGTCCGGATACCCAGGCAACGGATCAGGAGATCGATGCCTTTTACGACCTGATCCAATATAATAGCGGGACCCAGGTTTTTCATAAGCTCATCCGCTACATGGC
>DNTK01000135.1 GCA_003508755.1 Bacteroidales bacterium
AAATGGGATTATTATCTCTCAAGAAATGAGATATTAACAATTAACGGGTTTTATAAATACATTACTGATCCGATTGCCCGAATTGACCAGGGTAATTCAGCAGGTCTGCTCACATATGACAATATAGCTGAATATGCTAATGCATACGGAATAGAGTTGGAATTTAGAAAGGGGATATTTGAACTAACAGGTGGATCGAATGCTCACAAATTTAACCTGGGTTTTAATGGCTCATATATTTTCACGAACATAGAATTAAAAAAGGATAAGATAAATGCTGCAGACAGATCTTCGGAACTCGAGGGTGCGGCTCCTGTTATTATCAATGCCGATTTAACCTATGTACTTGATGGAGATAAATTTGACTGGACGAATGCCCTGGTTCTTAATTATTTCAGTAATAAGGTACACACAATAGGTACTAACGGATATGCCAATATTGTAGAAGAAGGTTTACCAACACTGGATTTTGTTACTTCGGCAAATGTTGGAACGCATTGGAAAATTAGCTTTAAAGCGAAAAATCTGCTTAACCCCTATTATCAGTTAACCAGAGAACCTAACTCAGAAGCATCTGCAACCATCTTAGACCAATATAAGAAAGGTGTTTCGATGAGTCTTGGTTTATCTTATAAGTTTTAATATCAAAAAGAATCTATATTATCAATACACAAATATTTAAAAGACGAATATTCAACAATTAAAATTTTTATGAAAATGAAAAAAGTATTTTTAAGCTTAGCAGTGATTGCCGTTTTATTCACTGCATGTACAAAAGAAGATTGCAATTGCCCAGAGCCAACCCCAGACAATGAATTATCTGGCGACATCTCTACAAGTGTAACGCTTGATGCAAGCATCGAGTATAAATTAGTTGGTACTTTACGTGTTAAAGAGGGTGGTACATTAAACATTCCTGCTGGTACTACAATTAAGGCAGAAAGTGGATTTAGTAAATTCGTTATCGTTGAGCGTGGTGGTAAAATCATGGCTGACGGTACTGCTGAGTTACCTATTACTATGACTTCTGCTGAATCAGCTCCTGAAGCTGGTGACTGGGGCGGACTTATCATCAATGGTTATGCAAACATCTCTGGTGCTGAAGCTGGCACAGAAGGTACTACTGAGGTAGATCCTACTACTGCTTATGGCGGAACCAATGATAACGACAATTCAGGTTCACTTACTTATGTGAAACTTCTTTACACTGGTGCTAAATCATCTGCTAACGTTGAGCACAATGGTTTAACGCTTAACGGTGTTGGAAATGGTACTACCATTGAGAACATTTATGTTGCTTATGGTTCTGACGATGGTATAGAATTTTTCGGTGGCGCTGTTGATGTAACTAACCTGCTTGTTGTTAACTCGGATGATGACATGTTTGATATTACTCAAGGTTGGAGTGGTACCTTAACAAATGCTTATGGTATTTGGGAAGCTGGTTACACTTCAGGTGAAGGTGACCCACGTGGTGTTGAGTCTGATGGTAACCTTGACGGTCTTGGTCCTGACCACGTTAATCAGTCAGACTATACTATCGCTGGTCTCACTATCGAGAACAAATCAAGCTTTGAGATGCACGATGCTATTAAAGTACGCCGTGGTGCTACTGCTACCATTTCTAACGCTGTTATTAACGGTGGCCCAATTAAAGATGTAAATGATTTAACTGATAGTAAAGGTGATGCTGAAGTTGCTACTTCAATTTCATACAAAGTTGATGCAACAGTTTCTGGTAGCGAAGTGAAGCACCCAGAGGCAGGTGATGCAGATGTTACTGTTGGTGCCAGCAATACAGGTGCTGATGCAAGTGCATTTGCTTGGACAGAATACTCTTTCTAATTAAGCAATTAATTCGTACACAATAAACTTTGAGCTACTCCTTCGGGAGTAGCTTTTTTTTTACCTCTCCCTGACCCTCTTCTAAGAGGAGAGGGTAGATGCCAGTAGTAATGGATTCTGCTAAATTATTAAAACAATGCTCCAATTCTCATCCTGATAGGAGGAGATGTCGAGCTGATAGCGAGACAGAGGAGGTTAAGTAAGCGAAAAGGAAAAAAACGTATATTTATTATTCCAATACCACAGCCATGCCCTTAAAAGAGAATCTTCATTATGGTGCCAACCCCAATACTATTATAAAATCAAAAGAATTAAGACAAAGGATGACTCCTGCTGAAAAAGTCTTATGGAAGTATGTAAGAAACAATAAAACAGGCGACAAATTCAGAAGGCAACATCCGATAAATATTTTTATAGCCGATTTTTATTGTCATGAAAAGAAATTAGTTGTTGAGGTGGATGGCGGTATTCACAACCTACCAGAACAAAAAGATTATGATATAGGAAAAGCACTTGTATTTGAAAGATTTGGAATAAAAGTACCCCGGTACACAAACGATGAAGTTATGAAATATCCTGAAGCCGTAGTTGAGGATATTTTAAAAGTGCTTAAGGAACGGTAATGCTTAACCTCTCACAGGCCCGCTCTTTCACTGAGAAAGAAATGGTGCCCAGAGTAATTGATGTGCTCAACTTTTTAATCTGTGCTGCTACATATAGAATGAATGCAATTGGTTAATGAGGCCTGAATATCCAGTTCCATCTTACAGATTATTTTTTTCCCTTAAGGGTTATCTCCACCCTACTGGTAAATACAAGAACGTAATATATTTCAGCTGAAAACTGATGATTATCCATAGTTGAGCTGAAAAAATATTTGTACATTGAGCAGCTTTTTTAGAAGAAGTGAAAAATATCATATAAGCGTTGTATAATAATTCATTACTTTTGCAAACAAATACATTTTAATCTTTACAAATCATGACAAGTCAGGATTACATTAAAAAAGAAGATCAATACGG
>DNTK01000185.1 GCA_003508755.1 Bacteroidales bacterium
AGATTATTACGAAGTACTGGGAGTAGATAAAGGGGCAAAGGCCGATGAAATAAAAAAGGCTTACAGAAAGCAGGCCCTTAAATACCACCCCGACAGAAATCCGGGCGATAAAGAAGCCGAAGAGAAATTTAAGGAAGCAGCCGAAGCCTACGAAGTGTTGAGTGATGCTGACAAAAGACAGCGATATGACCAGTTTGGACATGCCGGTCTGGGTGGTGCTGCAGGAGGTGGTGCTCACTTCAACAACATGGAGGATATTTTCAGTCACTTTGGCGACATCTTTAGCGACTTCGGATTCGGAGGTTTTGGAGGAGGATTTGGAGGCAGCCGTCGCGGTGGAGCGCGTGTGAACAAAGGATCCAATTTGCGTGTAAAAGTTACGCTAGACCTGGAAGAGATAGCAAAAGGGGTCGAGAAAAAGCTTAAGGTGAACAAATATAATCAGTGCGATAGTTGTCATGGATCTGGTGCCAGAGGCGCTGATGGTCATGAAACTTGCGGTACCTGTCATGGTTCCGGTCAGGTTACCCGCATCACCAATACGCTCCTGGGCAGAATGCAAACAGCCTCTGTTTGTCCTACCTGTAACGGCGAAGGTAAAATCATTAAAAACAAATGTAACAAATGCTACGGCGAAGGAATTATTAAAGGTGAAGATATAATCAACATTAATATTCCTGCGGGTGTCGGAGAAGGCATGCAGCTTAATGTGGCAGGAAAGGGAAATGCTGCTCGACGGGGTGGTGTAAATGGCGATTTATTGGTGGTGATAGAAGAAAAGAAACACCCCGAGCTCATTCGTGATGGCAATGACCTGATTTTTCCGTTGTATTTAAGTTTTCCACAGGCAGCAATGGGTGACACCGTCGAGATTCCTACGGTAGAGGGAAAAGTAAAGATAAAAATTGAAGGAGGAACGCAGCCCGGAAAGATTCTTCGCTTAAGAGGCAAAGGTTTACCCGAAGTAAATGGTTATGGACGTGGCGATTTACTTGTGAATATCAACGTGTGGATTCCTAAAAAGCTTTCTAAAGACGAAAAGAAAACGATTGAAAAAATGGCTGAATCAACTAACTTTGAACCAAGCCCAAGCAGCCAGGATGGTGGGTTCTTTGAACGCATGAGAAATATGTTTGAAGGATAGACGGAAGACAGAAGTTGGAAGTTTGATGAAAGAAACTTCTGCCTTCTGGCCTCAATAAAACCGATACATCAGACTTATCCTCAAACTAAATAACTTCTTCCCTTTCTGGTATTATTAACTGGTATAGCTTATTTTAGCTTTATAACCCCACTTGTATGTCTTTTTTCGAAGCACACAATATTTGCAAGCAATATGCCAACCAGGCAGCCCTTAGCGATGTTTCCATACATGTGCCACAGGGAACAATTTATGGGTTGTTAGGACCCAATGGGGCAGGAAAAACAACCCTTATTCGTATTATTAACCGAATTACTGCCCCGGACCAAGGCGAAATCTATTTCCGTGAAAAACCTTTTCGTGCAGATGATATTGCGCAAATCGGCTACTTACCAGAAGAAAGAGGGTTGTATAAAAAAATGAAAGTAGGCGAACAGGCACTCTACCTCAGCCGCCTGAAAGGTCTTTCAAAAGCAGAAGCAAAAGAACGACTCGCATACTGGTTCGAGAAATTTGAGATTACCTCATGGTGGAATAAAAAGATTGAAGAACTTTCGAAGGGCATGGCACAAAAAGTACAATTCATCATTACCATTCTTCATAACCCTGAGCTTATAATTCTCGATGAACCATTTAGTGGTTTCGATCCGGTAAATGCCAAGATGTTGAAACAGGAAGTAGTAAATCTTAAAAAACAAGGTAAAACAATTATTCTATCGACACACGATATGGGATCTGTCGAAGAATTATGCGACAACATCACACTCATTAATAAAGCTGAAACAATTTTAGAGGGGAAAGTAAGCGATATCCGACAACAGTATAAATCCAATAAATTTGAGTTAGTATACTCCGGCAATGAGTCAGAACTTTTTCAACGATTAAATGGTTCATATCATATTGAGGAAACGGGTAAAACCGAAGAAGGCAAAAACTATGCGCTTATTACGCTCGAATCAGACCATCATGGCAATGATATATTAAAAAAAGCCATCGAAGTTGGTGAGATTCATTCTTTCAAAGAAGTATTACCCTCGATGAATGAAGTGTTTATTGCTGCTGTGAAACATACTAACACACAAGAACAATGAGCAAGGTAAAACATATTATTTCGCGCGAATACATTACCCGGGTTCGAAAGAAATCCTTCATTATTATGACCATCCTGGGCCCCATTCTCTTTGCTGGAATGATGATTGTTCCCATATGGCTCACACAATTGGAAGATTCGGATGAGAAGAAAATTGTTGTAGTGGAATTTGACCATTTCGGCAGACCTGTACCCGATAGCTTAATGCAGTTTCGAGGCGTCTTTACGGAAAAACCACTGCTGAAATTTGAATACCACGGTAACCTAACCAGAATGCAGGTGGAGGAAATGGCTAAGTTACCCGGCTACTTTGGTTTCCTTATTATTAAGCACAATGTAGTATTTAGTGGTCAAAATGTATCGGTTGAAATTCTGGCAAAAAAGCAACCCAGTCTGGGAACAGAATTACACATTACAAGAGCATTGGAAGAAGACATTAAAAACCGGAAACTTCTGACCCATAATGTTCCAACCAGAGTGCTGCAAAATCTGCATACAGATGTAACCCTTGTAACAAAGAAACTCGACAAAGAGGGCTTTACTGATCAGGGTAATCAGGATGTTAAACGAGCCGTTGGGTATATCAGCAGCCTGATGATCTACATGTTTATTTTCTTTTTTGGGGCACAGGTAATGCGGGGTGTGGTGGAAGAAAAGACAAACCGTATAATTGAAGTGATTATTACTTCTGTAAAACCCTTCCAGCTTATGCTTGGGAAGATTGTCGGTATTGGTTTGGTTGGTTTAACCCAGTTTGCAGCCTGGATTGTGCTAACCATTGCTATTGTTACTTTTGCTCAGGGATTTTTACTTCAGGGTGGATTGAGTGCCGAACAGGCACAACAGGTGCCAACAGAACTTTTCGAAACCAATGATCTCAATAGGGAAATAGAGCAACCCGCAGCTGATGTGGATGTCACCAAAGTCATGGACATGATAGCCAGTATAAACATTCCCAAAATACTCGTGATGTTCCTTTTTTACTTTCTTGGAGGGTATCTGTTATATGGAGCAATGTTTGCTGCCATTGGTTCTGCTGTCGACAACGAAACTGATACCCAGCAGTTCATGCTGCCGATAACCATTCCATTAATTGTTTCAATTATTGTTATGGCTAACGCCATTTCCAATCCATCTGGTCAGGTGGCATTTTGGTTCTCCATGATACCTTTTACCTCTCCCATCATAATGATGGCCAGAAGTCCGTTCGATGTTCCCCAGGAGCAAATCTATGCGTCCATGGCCATTCTGATTGCTACCTTTATTCTATTTACATGGCTTTCAGGAAAGATCTATCGCACCGGAATTCTCATGTATGGTAAAAAAGTAACCTTCAGGGAAATTATTAAGTGGATGAGGTATAAATAAAGTACAAAGATTGCTAGTACGAAGTATAGAGAGTTCTCTTTGTACTAACAATCTATAATCTTTGTACTATTTTTTCTTTAACTCCACTGTAAAATGCCTTAAGATGGGGGCTTCTTTTACAATCTCATACCCCGAAGTAATCGTTTCTCTCCTGTCGAATATATTTTTCAGTGCTGCGGCCACCACATCCATGTGGTTATTTGTATAAGTGCGCCTTGGGATGGTTAACCTTACAAATTCTATTGCCGGGTATCTATTCTCACGGCTGTCAGGATCCCTATCGGCCAGCAAGGTGCCAATTTCAACTGCTCTTACACCTGCTTCGATGTACAATTCAATGGCCAATGTCTGTGCAATGTATTCCTCCCTTGGCACATGAGTTAAAAATTCATTTGCATTCACAAAAATCGCATGCCCCCCATATGGATGCTGAACAGGAATACCATAATCATCTAATTGTGCGCCCAAATACGCTACCTGTTTAATACGTGCATCCAGCGTTTCATAATTAATGCCTTCGTAAAGCCCTGCTGCAAGAGCATTCATGTCTCGACCCGACATACCTCCATAGGTAATATAGCCTTCGTACATGATATTAAACATAGAAGCCTTTTCGAAAATCTCCTGGCTATGCATGGCAATAAAACCACCCATATTCACATAGCCATCTTTTTTGCTGCTCATGGTCATGGCATCGGCATAGGAAAAAGTTTCTTTTACAATTTCTGCAATGGTTTTTTCTGAATATCCTGCTTCACGGTTCTTAATAAAATAGGCATTTTCTGCATAGCGTGCACCATCGATAAGCAGCATGATGCCATTTTCCTTTGCCACTTCACTTACAGCTTTTATATTCTCCATTGAAACGGGTTGTCCTCCGGCAGAGTTGTTCGTAAGGGTTAAAATAATCATTGGGATTTTATCGACGCCATGTTCTGCAACAGCCTTTTTGAGCTTTGCAATATCAATATTTCCCTTAAAAGGATGGTTGTTATGTGTGTTTTTTGCTTCGTCGATGGTACAGTCGACCGGTAAAGCTCTGCGGAATTCTATATGTCCCTTGGTGGTATCGAAATGTGTATTTCCGGGTACTACATCGCCCTCTTTTACCAATACTGAAAACAAAACGTTTTCAGCCGCTCTGCCCTGATGCGTTGGTAAAAAATAATGAAACCCGGTTATTTCGTTTACGGCCGATTTAAGTTTGTAATAAGAAGTTGCTCCGGCATAACTTTCATCGCCAAGCATTAATTGCGACCATTGATTCTGACTCATCGATCCGGTACCGGAATCTGTGAGCAAATCGATATACACCTGCTCGCTGCGTAGGTTGAATAAGTTATATTTTGCCTCTTTTATCCATTGAAGGCGCTCTTCTTTGGAACTGAGCCTTATGGGCTCTATCATTTTAATTTTGTATGGTTCTGCATATGGTATATCCATGACTTGATGTTTTTACTGTTTACAAATAAAAGGATGATGGACAACAGGTGGTCGGTGTCTCTATGCAGAAAATGAGTCGCGCTTCTTTATCGATTGATAAAGATTTTTCGGAAGGGCCTGAATCCCTATAGTTTGATATGTATGTGTGACTTTCATCTTGTTGTATGCAAAAGTAATCATTCATACCGTCGATTCAAATGACATATTTCAGAAATCATTTCAAATCAATATTCTGCTTTTAGGATAACTCTTAGTCGGTATTTTACTAATTTTGGTCTAAACCGAAGGAATTGAAATGAAAAGATTGGCTATTATCGACTTAGGAACTAATACCTTTAATATTCTCATTGCAGAAACCACCTCCGATAATAAATTTAAAATATTGCTTAGCGAAAAACGGCCAGTAAAACTTGGGGAGGGCAGAATTAATGAAGGGGAAATTATTCCAGCAGCCATAAACAGAGGTATCCAGGCCATACACAGCTATACCGAATTACTTAGAAAATACCAGGTTAATCAAACAAGAGCTTTTGGAACTTCTGCATTACGAACGGCCACCAACGGAAATGTATTATTGGAATTAATAAAAGTTGAAACCGGAATCGATGTGGAAATTGTTAGCGGCAATCGTGAAGCAGAACTTATCTATCTGGGTGTGCGTCAGACACTCCTGCTGAATAATCATAAATTTCTTATTCTTGATATTGGCGGTGGAAGCAATGAGTTTATTCTCGCCGATATGGACCGCATTTATTGGAAGAAGAGTTATCCGCTTGGAATTGCCAGGCTGCTGGTAAAGTTTAAACCAAGTGATCCTATCACACAATCGGAAGTTAACAGCATTACAGGTTACCTGCTGCAGGAATTAAAGGACTTATTCGAAATCATGAGGGAAGAAAAGGTAAATACACTTGTTGGTGCCTCAGGCTCGTTTGAGACATTTGTGCACATGATAGCTGAATCGGAGGTAGTAGAAACCGAAGGCCAAACTGAAGCAATTTCCAATCATATTCCCATCGAACATTTCAATGCTTTGCATCAAAAACTTATAAAAAGTAGCGTAGCAGATCGTAAAGAGATGAAGGGGCTTGAGCCTATGCGTATTGAAATGATTGTATTGGCAAGTCTTTTCGTAAAAACACTCTTCGAGAATCATCCATTCGAAACTTTATACCAATCGAATTTTGCCCTAAAAGAGGGTGCAGTATTTGAGATGATTAACAATGAGCAATAATAAACAAGTAGTAGCCTGTATAAGAATCAAGAGCCCCTGCCAGTATGTTGGCCTGTAAACCAAAGCCCCTCCGTCAGGTTCAGGATACCAGGGGTTTGAATAAGTTCCTACCCTTTGCCCTTTACAATAGTCTACCCTGTCTAAATCTTATATAATCCTTGCCGCTTCACAGAAATCTTCTAATTTTAACCCTTCAACTGTTAAAATAAAAACATGGCCAATATATTAGTTATCGACGACGAAAGAAGCATCAGAAATACGCTAAAAGATATTCTCGAATACGAGGAGCACACGGTGGAACTGGCTGAAGACGGAGCTGCAGGTATTGAGCTTTTTAAGAAGAACAAGTACGACCTGGTTTTATGCGACATTAAGATGCCCGGCATGGATGGGATGGAAGTGTTGGCACAGTTGAATGAGCATAATTTCGATGTGCCGGTGGTTATGATATCGGGCCATGGCAATATCGAAACTGCTGTAGAATCAATAAAAAAAGGAGCATATGACTTCATTTCAAAGCCTCTGGATTTAAATCGACTACTCGTAACCGTAAAAAATGCACTCGAGCGCCAGGACCTGGTTACCGAAACCAAGCGCTTGAAAAAGAAAATCAGCAAAAAAATTGACATCGTGGGCGATTCGGAAGCAATCACTAAAGTGAAAGATATGATAGAAAAGGTGGCCCCTACTGATGCACGGGTACTCATTACAGGTGGAAACGGTACCGGAAAAGAATTGGTAGCGCGCTGGTTGCATGAAAAAAGCAATCGTGCTACAGGCCCTTTCATTGAGGTGAACTGCGCCGCCATACCTTCTGAGTTGATCGAAAGCGAACTTTTTGGCCATGA
>DNTK01000440.1 GCA_003508755.1 Bacteroidales bacterium
ATATAGGATAAAAAGGGGCGTTTCTTTTTAATAAACTAATTAAAATAGGGCAAATACTTCACCTTTAGTTGATATTCAATTCAGATATAAAAATGATCTTGCAACCATGGATACTAAAGATTTAATAAATGGAGATTTGATTGTGCAGATCTACTCCGGATCACTCTGGGAAGCGGAAATTATCAAAAGTTTGCTTACCCAGGCCTCGATTAAATCTTATTTAAATAACAGGATGTTAAATGCATTTTCGACTGATTCTGCCCAGCAGGAAAATGTGCAGGTAATGATTTTGGATTCAGATTCATCTAATGCAAAGTCAATAATTTCTCAATACCTAAAAATTCGAGGGAATAGATTTTAGTCTTTGAATTCAATTCTGAAAACCCTGAACCCGCCATTCTTTCTTAAATCTGGTAATACGTCAACAGTAAAGTTTTGGAGGTGTTCTATGGCTATTTCACTGGTGCTGTTAAACCATAAATCTTTTACTTGACAGGTTAGCGCGTTTGATTTATTTATGCATTCCACAGGAATATTTAAAGTGAAGCTTGCATGTTCAAGGGTATTGTTGCCAACAACAAGAATAGCTTTTTTATTATCATACCGGAAGTAAGGTACGGGTGCATTGAAAATATTGCTGGTGAATTCAACCTTACAGATTTTTGTATTTAGCCGGTCGTAATGCAACAAATCACAATTCTCATGCTTTATGTGTAGAATCTTTCTAAAGTCATTCAGAAACGCTTTCTTCTCAGGTTCATTCGTCTGATCCCAATTTAATTTTGAAGCATAGAGCCAAACCGAACTGCCTCCATTTCCACCATACAATTCACGATGTGCTCCAGGCAAGGATTCATAATTGGCATTGAATTCCTCACCGGACATAATGATTGGGATGTTGTAAGAAAAGATATACTCATAGGCCAGCAAATACCTGCTTCCCCATAACTGGTAATATGATTTTTCGGCATACCGGTCTATGCCATAGTCATGATTGCTGATGGCCCTGCATTTGTAACGGGGTATTCTACTGTACCTAACTACCGGATTATGGTCGTATTTAAATTTCGGATCAAGAGTTTCATCCAGCCCCTGCTGAAAGTGGTATGGCATGTTTTCAGGAAATATCAACACGGACTTTCCATGTTTGGCACATTTCTCAATTACCTCTTCCCAGATTTGAAGGGCATTTGGCCATGGCTGAACACCATTTGGTCCGTCAAGCCTAAATCCATCTACCTCAAATTCCAAGACATAGTTTGTCCAGGTTTCGATATACCATTTTCTGAATTCATTGTTTTCGTAGACATAATCTGTCATTCCCCATGATGTGCCTGAAAACCAGTCGGGATGTTCCCTGATGAGTGAACTGTCGTTGGTTACGCCATGAGTAATAGCATCCAAAAATATGCGGATATTGTATTTGTGCGCTTTTGCAATTAACTGTTTTAGTTCTTCTGCAGAACCCAAACGCGGGTCAATTTTATCAGGTCTCAGGGTAGCATAAACAGTGGGAATGCCTCTGAAGTGATCCGTTGCCTCGCAATATCCTGCCAGCCAGATGGAGTTTATACCAATATCACTCAGGTATTCAATCTTATCGGCAACCGATGAAAAAGTGCCGTATTTCTCGCCATTAGGAATATTAAAAGCATATGGATTTATCTCATAAATAATCAGATCCTTTAACCAATCAGAATTCTCAAAAAGCAGATCGTTGAAATCTTTTATCAGATCGAAGCATTTGCCATGGTGATTAAATTCGCCCAGTATTCTAAACCCGGATTTTAGATAGAGCTGCAACATTGATTGATTGCTCTCGTGTATTCCGCCCCAGAGAATTATTTTTTTGGCTCCCTTTTTCTTTATCTCCTTAAAAAGCAAGGTTAGAATTTGTAACCGGTTTTGCTCACTTACATCATCGGCAAAGGCCAGTGCAATTGAAAAGTAATCCCTTGGGCTAAGGGCAATAGGGTAGTCTTGAAAGCGGTGAATATCATGTTCGATAAACCCCTTTTTAAATATGGCATATGCCACTATATCGGAAGAGCCAAAGGTAGTTACTGAATAATATAAAATGTTTTTAGATACGGTTGAGCAGATTGAATCAACACTCGCTTCATCGAATGGATGTGGTTGAAAATTTCGTTTGCTATCTGCTGTAAGCTGATGGTAAAAATTTAGTAGAGGCTGCTTATTCTCCTTTTGAAGACGCTTAATGCTTATTGAAGAACTAGTAATCATGCTACTCGTTTTTCCGTGGCAGAAAAGGAAAAAACTTCATCCATGTTAAGTGATGGTCTTTTTCATAACCACTGCAGTATCCGGACATAATTCTTTAAACTCTCTGGTTTCTTTAATTTTTTTTGGTGTTGATTCTTTTTCGATCTCAACGAAACCAATTTTCTTAAAATAATCAACTGCAGTATCGGTTAATAAAAACAGCTCCTGAATGGCTCTTCTATTGCCAAATTCGAATAAATAGTTAACTAGTTTTAATCCCAGATTCTGCCCTTTATAAGATTCTTTTACAACGAGTGATCGCAGCAAACCAATGTTGTCGTATTTTTC
>DNTK01000196.1 GCA_003508755.1 Bacteroidales bacterium
GTTACTTCATAAACCTTTATTATTTCTTGAAAAGCCAATATAAGTTCTGTAACTTATAGGAAAAAGAAAGGGAAAGTATGTTTCACAGCGAAGATACACGGTTTTTAGAAAAGAATGAAGCACTGGGTTCAACGGATATCAATGCCTATACAGAATTTATTGGCTCAGAAAAAGTAGAACGGCTGAAAAATATGGCTGGCGCACTTATGAATAAGGAGTGGGCACATGTGAATTCAACCTTCAGCGGAGGAGGAGTAGCCGAAATGCTTCGAAGCGTTGTGCCCATTGCCAAAGGTCTTGGAATAAATACCAAGTGGTATTGCATCGAGGGAGAAGAAGAATTTTATTCCATAACGAAACGCTTCCATAATATTATTCAAGGGGTCGACCAAAAGTTTACCCTGGAAGATTTATTTGAAACCTACATAAAAACCAACCGCGACAATTTTGCTAATATGGTTATTGACGAGGATTTTACCATTGTACATGACCCGCAACCCTGTGCATCCATTGTGCATGGCAATTATAATAGCAAAACCGTATGGCGCTGCCATATTGATACTTCCGACGCCAACGAGATGATATGGAATTTCTTATTGCCCTATATCAATAATTATGATGGGGTGGTTTTTTCGATGCCTGAATTTGTAAAAGGCGGAATAAAAAAGCCTGTGTACCAGATTACTCCCGCAATTGACCCCTTAACAACAAAAAACCGGCAGCGCGAAGAGAAAGAAGCTTATGAAAGCCTGAATGATTTATTTGTTGAGCATGAGATTGACCCCGAGCGCCCAATTGTGCTGGCTGTATCGCGATATGATATTCACAAAAACCAAAAAACCATAATCAAGGCCTTTAAACAACTCAAGAATTCAGCTGCTATAAAAAAGCTTAAACCACAATTAATTATTGTCGGAAATTCGGCCACAGATGATCCTGAAGGAATGGAAATGTATAAAGAGATCTTGTTTGAAATTGATGGTGACACAGATATTTATCCACTTCTAAATATTCCCAATAACAATGAGAATATCGGTGCCCTGATGAAAGTTGCCAGGGTATTTATGCACATATCTACAAAAGAAGGATTTGGATTGGTCGTAACTGAAGCTTTATGGCAAGGAACACCTGTTATCGGAAGTAATGTTGGTGGCATTGTACTACAGGTTATTCCATCAAAGACAGGTTACTTGGTTGAGCCTTTCGATATTGAGCGCATTGTTGGGTTCTTAAAACACTTGCTTACCAATAAAGAAGAACAAGAAAAGATGGGAATGCAGGGAATTGAACACGTGAGAGAAAACTTTTTAATTACCGGCTTAGTCGCCAAGTATATCAAGCTTATGCGTTTCTTATTGGGAACAGATTTTCCATATTTTAAAATCTAAAAAACAATTCTTTATTACTATTCGATACTATTTTTACTGGTTTGGACTTGCAGCACTTGGCAGTTTCTGTAATTGCCCAATAAAGAAACATGACAACTTGGTTTAAACTCTAATTATTTGCTGCTGCATACCAATATATTAGCGACCAAGAGTGCTTCAGAATTTCAATAATTCAGCTAACCACAACACCAGAAAAATCCGCAATGCTTTCTGCGCTTTTGTTAGCTGGCTGATATATTGAGAAAACCAGAAAATCTGAATGACTCCAAAAATTTAGTATCAGAAAGCTTAAGACACAAAAAAATCATTTTAATGCAGGCATAAATAGTTGGCAATACTTTGGTCAATTAATTCTAAAATTAAGCGGTTTAGAAGGGTAAGGTTTTCATTGAATTTTGTAACTTGATTGCTGAAATTTCCATTCGCAATAATAGTCCGTCAATCAGTAATGTAGAATACCTTTCGAAAAAAATGGACAGAAGGCATTTTTATCGTAGTGCATTTAACGGACATTACTTCATGTTTTCGGTTGTTTTGTTTGCTCTCTTAACCGGAGGTATCATATACATATTATACCGGCCACATAAACCCTTATTCTTTGATTGGTTTCATTTCCAGGGAATTATAAACTGGCTTAATTTTATTCAAACTATATATTGGTCTGGCAGCACAAATTTTCACACCTGGATAATTTTCTCCCTTCCTACAGCCTTATGGGCATTTGCCTATTCTTCAGTGATTACAAGAATCTGGTCGGGAAATAGCTCTTCAATCAAACACATTTGGTACGGTACCATACCGATATTGGTCTTTGGTTTCGAGGTTCTGCAATTCTTCGGATTAATCAGGGGAACATATTGTCCCATTGATATCGCAATGGGCACTCTAGGAATAATCACAGGAACATTATTTGGTAATAAAACAACAAAATCTACCTATCATGAAAAAGCAAATACATAGCGGCCGCATCTGGAAATCGGTTCTCTCATTTTTGGTTTTTATATTATTTGTAATAATCGCCATCGGTTCAATTGATGAATTTATCAATGGCTTACCTGATACTTATACTGATGACCTGGGAAATGGGATATATAAAGAAACTACAATCTTTAGCGACGGTGACAGAGTTATTACTACTGGCCCACGTGATAAAAAATATGGAGAGTTCAATGGACGTGTGACCATTCGATGGGATCTTGATTTTCCCTCGACTGATTATTCTATTGAGGTTAACATGGTTGACGGCGAAAAAGACGGAACTGCCATATATACTTTTGACGATGGAGAAACCTATAAAAAATGCTATACCATGGGTAAACAAATTCCTTGTGGAGAAAGTAGTTCCAAAAAATATGGAACTCAAGCAACAGCATTTAATATTTTTAGTATGAAGCAATCTTACACTTTTGCTGCACTGAATGGATTTGGTTTTGACACTGTGTACATACAGCACTTCTTGGACACGATTGAAACATTATTGAATGAATTCACATTTAGCCCAGAAGAATTCGATGATAACTATGGCGATGTCATGAATACCCTTGAAGAAACTCCTTACGATAGCATTATTGAGGTCAATTTAAGCTTATCTTATGTTAAGGGGGTGGAGCGGCAAAAAAAATCTGAATTAAGGAAAGCATCTATTGATTTTCATTGGGAAGAAGGCAGCAGTACCTTTAACATATTGGAAACAAGGTATCCCAACTATTTGCTTGCCATGAATAATGAAGGGGTGAGCAATGATGATTTTGAGGTTTTCTGCTATAAACTGGATAGCATTATGGAAGATTTTGGCACCTTGGATCATGAAGATGCATTTTTTACAGATAGTATTGATACACGTTTAACCAGCGCCATATTAATTATTATGGAGGAGGATGAAACATCTCTGTCGATGCATCCATTTAATTCTCTAAAAGCTGCTGCAATGAACACAAACCCCGGAAAGCTAATCTCCAGACAAAACATAGCCGGAGAGAAAACCAGCAGTGAGGAATATTCCCCATCTGAAGTTGCTGAGCTAGTTGTATTGCAAATGTTTTTTGATTATGATATAGGAGATGTGATTAAATATTCAGTTCAAGAGGCTTATTTCAAAGAGCATGGAGAGAGAGTCGCTCCTACTATTACCACATCTCTAAAAGGTGTAACAGCCAACAGTGCTAATCTGGATGGATATGTAATCGACGATGGTGGTGCCGCTATTACCGCAAGGGGCATTACCTGGGCCACCTTTCACAATCCTACCGTTAGCGATAATATTGAATTCATGGGAGAAGGAATTGGTAATTATTCTGTCATTGTTTCCGGATTAAATGAAGGGGAGACCTATTATGCCCGATCTTTTGCCTTTCGAAGCATGGATACAACTTATGGTAATTGCATTGAATTTGTAGCGGAAGAAACCCTGGGTTTTGATGAAAATAAGCAAAATAATCTTGTTCAATTGTACCCAATCCCGAGTACAGGAATTGTTTATCTTGTTTTGGGAAAGGACTTGTGTTTAAATACAAACCTAAGCATTACAGACCTTGGCGGTCATCAGGTATATTATGCAAATCTCGGTTCTGTGGCCTACAAGGGAAATATTTTTACACTGGATTTAGCACACCTGGAAGATGGAATTTATGTGTGTAAACTCATAAAAGATAAACGGGTAGTCTCAAGTACACAGCTCATTATTGCACGTTGAAGTAGCAATATTTAAAGGGCTGGCCCAGACGACGATTTCCCGCTTAAAACTAAGTGTTCAGAACTCAATCATTAGGTAATAAACACTTTATTACCTGTGGAGGGATTCAAAAATAATCTAAGAAAGTTAGTATCACCTGTAACCATCGGGAGTTCAGGATAGCTAAACGCACATCCACATGGTATAAGAGCAGGGTAGATAGGATATCTAAGCTATACGCCAACTTTTCAATCAGTTGATTGTTAATAGTCTATAACCACAAAACATGAGATATTATGCCGCTGTCCAGACGAGAGTTTATTCTGCAAACCGCTACTTTTACTGCAGGCTTAACAGCCGGACTAGCTTGTAAAAGTGTAGAAGTAATAAATGGAATCCCTTATCGGAAATTAGGAAAAACCGGACTCAAAGTATCCCTGATTAACCTGGGTGGGCATGCTATTGGTGTAAATAAACTATCCGATACGGAATCCATCCAAATCATGAGAACTGCCATTGATGAAGGAATAAATTTCTTTGATAATGCCTGGGAATATAATAAAGGACGCAGCGAAGAATTGATGGGGAAGGCACTAAAAAACGGTTATCGCGATAAGGTAATACTAATGACAAAACACCATGGACGCGAACCTAAACGCGCTCAACAACACCTCGAAGACAGTTTAAGGCGGTTGCAGACTGATGTGATTGACATCTGGCAATTTCATGAACTCGACGAGATGCACGAAGTAGATGATATTTATAATTCAGGTGTACTTGATTTTTGCCTGAAGGCAAAAGATGAAGGAAAAATTAAGCACATTGGTTTTACCGGGCATTACCGTCCCGAAATTCACCTGGAAATGATAAAAAGAGGGTTCGACTGGGAAACCATACAGATACCTGTGAACATCCTCGATCACCACTACCTGAGCTTTACCCAAAACGTATTGCCGGTGGCAGTTGAGAAAAACATCGGTGTTATTGGTATGAAATCGTTAGGCGGAATGGGTAATGGATTTTTTAAAACAGGTAAGGCTGCAAGCATCGAGGAATGCATTCGCTTTTCTATGAGCATGCCTATTTCTACACTTTGTAGCGGAATAGATTCAATGGAAATATTAAAGGAAAACATTGGTATTACTCGCAATTTTACCCCGCTAACACAGGAAGAAATTACCGCCATTCTTGAAAAATCATTTGAGTATTCAAAAGATGGTAAGCACGAATGGTATAAAACTTATGAAACAAAACCGGATGATAATTGGTAATAACAGTATCTTTTTGTGCATAAAAAGTTTTACAGCGTGTTAAACTATTCCCTGCTTCATCCTTAAAGTTTAGCACTCGTTTGATAATTCACGAAATAACCGCAATGCATGGTCGCGCAGTGGTTTATACTTCACATACCATACAACAAAACCAATACAAATGGCAACCAAAACAGCTCCTAAAAACCATACCTGAACCTGTACAAAAGAAAATGAAAGGCTTATATTAAAAACTAAACCCGCATCCATTAACAAGAGGGCCAATAACAACCATAACGTATTTAATTGAAAGGGTTTATAGCGTTTTGCTGCTTGCCTGAGCATTGTAATGGTAGGTACCGAATAATCGATATTTTTATAGCTCTTATAAAACCAGGTAAATACCCAGACAAAAATCACCATCGAAATGATAAAACATACCCCGCTAAATAATTGCAATAAATCTTTAGACACAAAAAAGTTAGCAGCAGTAATTAAGACATACACCGGAATAAGAATAAAATATATCATTCTGAATGATTTACTAATCCTGAAATACCGTTCATCTTCAGCCTTCAGTTTCTCAAGTAAACTGCCAACCTCTGTATTGTTCGTGTTTTTTATCATTGATTTCATTGATCTTCTGAGTTTAGTTTAGTTTTCAGCAGTGTTTTAATTCTGTGAATTTTCACTTTTACATTCGCTTCGGTGATGTCAATTATTTCAGCAATTTCTTTGATTGATAATCCTTCTAACTGTAATGAAATCAGTGCGCTGTCAATTATTGTTAACTGATTCAATTCGTGATGCAATTTTTCCAGTTGTTTTTCTTCTTTGAGTTTAGCCCTCAGGTTTTCTTCATCAATTATCGAACTCAAGTTTTGAGTATCCAGATCGATATATATTTTTGACTGTTTGATACTCTTATTTGAAAAACATATGGATGTATTGACTGCAACCCGGTATACCCACGTACTAATTGCTGAATCACCCCGAAAATTATCAAGGCTGTTCCAGATATTTATCAACACCTCCTGGTAAGCATCCTTTCTGATTTCCGCATTTGAATTGTAATATCCGCATATGCGTTCAATGCGTTCGTGATTTTCTTTGACAATTTTGTTAAAAAGACTTTCCTTGTTCAACTTGTTCTTGTTTTTGTTACTCATTAGTATCGGAAATCTGTGAAAAGTTACAAATGAAATAGAATAAATCAGAAAACAACTAAATAACGGTTCTAAAATGGCTTACAACTGACGAAAGGACTAATAGTATTTTCATAGTTTAAAATTTTACAAAATTATTATTCCTGACTATGGAAATGCAGTTTTTATGTTCAACTATGAGTAACAAATGCACAAGCAATCAACAATTATTGAACAGCTCCGTAAAAAATTCAGAAGGAAAAGAAGTTTTTTTTGCAATCTAGCTATAGTCGATAGAATTTTGATACCTATTTGTAATTGCTTTTATTGATTTACATTGAATGTTTTAATAATTTGCCTTTATGGAACAATTTAATCACATAAGCGACGAACTGCGAAGGCTTATTGTAAACTGGGAGCAGAAGCTAAAGGGACTTTCCGAAGAGGTAATAACCAAAAACAAAAACAGTCAGTTTAGAAATATTAAGCAAATTGTTGGTCATATGGTCGACTCTGCCTCAAACAATACCCACAGAGTTATTCACCTGCAGTATCAAAAGAGTCCAATTAACTTTCCGGATTATGCTAATCTGGGAATCAACGATAAATGGTTGGCCATACAAAACTATAATCAAAAAGACTGGCAGGAGTTAGTTCAACTTTGGAAGCATGCCAATCTTCATTTCTGCCATGTTATTGAAAATATTGATCCCTCGAAACTCCGAAATATATGGATTGCTGCCACCAGGCAAGAAATTTCTTTAAAAGCTATGATTGAGGATTTTCCAAGGCACTTTAAGCTGCACCTTAATGAAATAGATGAATTAATTAAGGTTGATTAGATTATATTTGAGAAGCTGAGTAAAATTATATGTAATATTCGGAGAATACACAGGTTATCTTTGTTCATTATGGCTTACTCCATAGTATATAATGCTGACTATGCTTGCCTGATTGGCACTTTTACCGGCGATTTTAGCCACCATGCTGTGGATGATGCCCGGTAAAATAATTCATGAGTAAAAAAAGTGCACCTGCTTTAAAATCGTCAATGATTTAAGAAATACGCACATACACCTTAACATAACCGATCTGTATTATTTGCCTAATAAAATAAAAGTACCGGATTTTGATATCAGATGGCGAAGGCTTTGGTTTTAAACAAAAATTCGACCAGGACCGAATTTTATGAAGTCACTGCCAGAAATCAAAACCTCGATATTTAAATATTTTATTCCCTTGATAAGGCTTTAGAGTGGATGAAGAGCGAATAATGTCCTCCAATAAATCAAAAATACATTTTAAAGAACTATCGGCTTTTAGCCGGAAGTGAAAAATAAAAGGTGCTACCCTCTCCTTTTTTACTTTCTACACCTACTTGACCGCCCAGTTTCTCTATAATACTTTTCACGATGGAAAGTCCTAAACCATGACCTGCAATTTCTGATTTATGCGTTCGGAGTCGGGTAAACTCCATAAATATATTTTCTTGTTCTTCGGGAGTTAATCCACTGCCATTATCTTTTATTGTATAATATATCTGCTTGCCTTTCCTGTAACTATTCACCTCAATTTCAGGACACTCGCCTCCATATTTAATGGCATTACTAAACAGGTTAACCCATACTTCTTCGACCCAAATACCATATCCGATGCTGTTGAATAATGTTTCCGGTGTTTTTACCTTTGCATTGTATTCAGCTATCATCACCGATAAACGATTTAAAGAAGATTTCATAATGGTGTTCATTTCAAGCTCAGTTGTATCGAGGTTGTCAAGGTTTCTAATCTGGGCCAGCAGCAAGAGGCCCTCAACAATATCATTCATATGATGTGCACCACTTTTTATTCCCTCAAGGCTTTCTTTTAAATCTTCGTTTAACCCATTCTTGAGTGAAGCTTCCAGAAGCTGTGTATATCCAGCAATTGCATTCAGAGGACTTTTTAAATCATGCGCTACTGTCCTGGCATAAGCATCAAGTTCATTTATAGCTTTTTTCTGTTCAGTAATATCAAAAAGCAGTAAAATACGACCGGTTATTGTGCCCTGGCTGTCGGTAAGGGTATTTATCTTTAATTCAAATATTCGATTTATTTTCTCAAGAGTAATCTCTGATTTTATTTCTGAATAAATCTTATCACTTAATATGAGTCCTTCACATTCGGGTAAAAATGTAAGCAAATCCTTGCTAACCACCTCATTTTGTGTTTTGCGCAAGAGTAATTGAGCTGCAGGATTGATTTCAAGTATTTTATTGCGCGAATCAATAATTATTACCGCACTGCGCATATTCTTAAATACCTGTGCATGGGCAACCGGCATTACCTCGATAAACTTATGCACATAAATGGAAATAATAAACAATACTCCCACAATAGCCAGGGCTACCGGTGTGGGATCGTAGGGATAAAAAATACTGTATCCGGTAAGATGTAAAAAATTAGGCACAATTAATACTAATATAGCCGGCCCAAGCAGGAAAACCTGAGTGCGCTGTTTGCGCGGCAGGTTTATCATGGCGAGTATTAAAAGTATCATGCCTAACCCCAGGGTCAAATAAGCATAGCTGGTCCATATATAGAAGCCAACAGCACGAATTTTATGCAGTATGGTCAATCCATTAATTTCGTTCATTTCAAACCCCTTATATACGCTGGTAGAATCGGGCGCCTGAAATACGCTTACAACAAAATAGACAGGAACTACCGCCATGAGGATAAGGGTATACTTATTTAACCATCTATCGAATTGAGAATAAACAGCTACAAACACAAACCACAGGTAAACGGCTGCAGCCAGTCCTAAAAACTCAAACTTAAACATGAGAATTTTCCACTCAAATCCTGTATTAAAAAGCTCAAGCGTATAGGAGCTTACCCAGACAGCATTAGCCAACATCATCAAACCAAAATACTTTGCCCCACGAGCCGGACGCATGCGCCAGGAGAGATAAGCCAATAAAAAAGAAATTGCTGCAGCCGAAAAGTAAATAATCGATACTGCATTAAAAGTCCAGATCCCCATTAAAAGTGGTATTCGTTAACCCCAACACATGAACTAACGGTGGGGCCATAAAAATGTTTCAGTAAAATGGAGTTTAAAACTATTCGACCAATCCTTTAAATGGTGCTTCCTTCTAAAATCACGTGGTGTATAGGTCTTTATAGTTTGAGAAGGCGATAAAAAATTCGTCCCTAATATGTAGGTTTTACCACTTATATTCGCATCACAGCCCCAATGCAGCCATGTAAAGCCACATTCTTTTGGCTTCAAACAGATTATTTAATTGGTTTACCTAAAATTTAAAGACAATGAACTATACCAAACTACAATCGACATTAACGGGGTTATTTAATCCTGAGGCTAATCTTACTGAATTGCCCGACTTAGGAATAACAATACATACGAGTAAATTTCAATCACCCCATATCGAAGATGATATTCCTGAATTTGGCGGAATGAAGGGGCTTGATACTTTTATTGGCTATAATTCTCTGGCATATCGTAATTTAAACTTCACTTATTATATTTTTCAGCCCCACTCAGAGAGGGCAAGAGACAATGCAATATTATTGCTTCACGGGCTTAACGAACGCTCTTGGGATAAGTATTTGTCATGGGCCTATACACTGGCAGCTGAAACCGGCAAGTCTGTTATCCTATTCCCCATTGCTTTTCATATGAACCGATCACCTGAAGCATGGCATGATCAACGCCAGATGAGTCGGTTTGTTGATGCCCGCAAAAAAAGTAATACTGAAAATGAGAATTTGAGTTTTGCAAACATTGCCATTAGCGAACGATTAACCTATGCGCCCGAGACTTTCTTTCTTTCCGGTTACCAGTCTGCCAAGGATATTTATTTCCTGACACGTGAGATAAAAGCCGGAAACCATGCATTATTCCATCAAAATGCCCACATCGATTTCTTTGGTTACTCCTTCGGAGCTTTTCTTGAGGAGATCCTATTGATATCAAATCCTGAAAATTTTTACTCCGACTCTAAATTTTTCTTTTTCTGTGGTGGCTGCGTATTTTCCGAATTTAATGGTACGTCAAAATACATCCTGGATAAACGGGCTTTTGAACGCATACGCTATTTTTATATCGATGAAATGGATATTGAATTGCGAAGAAGCACCTTGCTTTCGAAATTGTTAAATGATACTGGTTTTGGTTTTGCTTTCAGACATATCTGCACCCCTTCACACTTTGCTAATCTGCCTTCGGAGGTAAAAAAACGCATTGCAGACAATGTGTCATTAGTGGCTCTCGAGCAAGATAAGATAGTACCTAAAGAAGCACTGAATAAAACCTTTGGAGCACATCCTATTACTTTTTTGGATTTCGATTATGAGTATTTCCACGAGATGCCGTTTCCGTTATCAGAAAACGGAATCAGTGAAAGTATAGATAATGCATTTAGTAAGGTGTTTGCGATAGCAGTTAGCGAGTTGAAATAATTAGAAATAAGCAGCAAGAAACAAGAAATAGGTAAAAAGAAAAAACTTGTTATTTAATGCATGAGACAAATTACTTAGCCCCAATCAAATCCTCTATCTCCATCAGGTGCAGTTCGAAATGCACAAGGTAACCCTCGATCATTTCCCTTAAAGTCACCTCTGTTCCCTCAAAATCTGTCCAGGTATTTCCCAGGCAGGCTTTGTCGGTATGTAAAAACAGATGGGCCATGTGTAAGTTATAATACTTCCAAAGGTTGATCATCAGGCTCCAGTCTTCTGTCTGATATTGCTGCACCTCGATCCATGTATCATTGTCCTGCCTGTAGTCCGGAAAATCCAATCGGCCGTTATAATGTAAGCGTACAATGCGCTGATGATTGTTGCAGGCTGAATCAATCATGTGTCCTAAAATCTGTTTTACCGAGCGATTTTGCTTGTTAAAACGTTCTGTTCTTACTTCGATAGGCAATTGTAATAGTTTTACTTCCCACGAGGAAATCAGTTTTTCAATCCGTTCGGAGATATCGTTGAAGGTTGATCCTTTCTTTATAATTTAGATTTTAGTAGTTTGAAGCTATAAAAAAAGAAGCGTTTGACAAACTCCTAAAAGCAAGAATATGATAAACGGGTTATTTTTGCACTTGAAAGTTTTAATAACATTCATAAACACTTGGACACTCAATTATCATTAGCACCTATTCAAGGAATTACCAACCATATCTTCAGAAATGCGTTGCATAAACATATTGGAGGCGTTGATAAGTATTATGCCCCTTATTTAAGAATTGATAAGGAAAAGCATTTCCGGCCCTCAAAACAATATGATATATTGCCTGAAAACAACCCGGATTTAACGCTTATACCCCAGATAATGGTTAACAACTCCGCTGATTTTTTAAAGCTCGCAGAATTCATTGAAAGTTTAGGCTATACAGAGCTTAACTGGAACCTGGGCTGCCCCTACCCCATGGTCACTAACCGGAAACTTGGGGCAGGATTGTTGCCCCATCACACCACCATTATTGAAATTCTTAATCATGTATTGCCCAAGATAAAAATTTCAGTTTCCATAAAAATGCGTTCCGGTTTAACCGATGATACTGAACTTGAAAAACTTTTGCCCAAACTAAATCCTTTTCCATTATCCGAAATTATCATTCACCCGCGTTTTGCTAAACAACTATATAAAGAAAAAGCCAACCCGGAACTATTCAAAGCATGCAGTCATCTATCTGCCCACCAATTAGCCTACAATGGTGATGTATTTTCCCCGGATTCTTTTCGCACATATAAAAAACAAATCCCAGCTATTGATCATTTCATGCTGGGAAGGGGTTTGGTAGCAAATCCCTTTTTGGCCAGACAGATTCGCTCTGCTAAAGGTTTTGATATACAAGAAGCATCAGAACAATTCCAGTCGTTTCATAATGAGCTCTTTGAAAACACTCAAAAAATGTTGCGAAGCGAAGGACAAACATTATTACGAATGAAAAGCTATTGGGGGTATTTTTCCCATGGTTTTTCGAACAATCGAAAAGCTTACAAGCTTATTAAGAAATCAAACTCCTTTAATAAATACCACGAAGCCACAAGACGTATATTTAAAGAACAGAGTCTGCTGCTTCAGCCTTACAATAGAAACGACAACAATATTGATGAATAAGATGTTATATAAAAAAACAATACAATGACAAGTGCCCTATTCGCCTTTTTACATTTTGTAACTGCTTTTGGTGTGGTATTTGGCATCTTCTACGAATGGCTCACTTTTCATAAAAATATCAGCATAAAAGAAGTAAAAATGCTTCAAAAGGCTGACCTGATTTATGGTATTTCGACCGTCTTAGTATTAATTATAGGATTTGCAAGGGTATTTTATTTTGAAAAAGGTAAAGATTTTTATTTCCAAAACCCCTTTTTTCATATCAAGCTGGGCGTGTTTATACTTATTGGCTTATTTTCTATTTATCCTTCACTAAAGTTCATGAAATGGAAAAAGCAAACACGTGATGGACAAGCACCTGCAATTAGCCATATTGAGTTTACACGAATCCGTCTGTTTTTGCGCCTGGAGGTTTCTGGTATTGTTATTCTTATTCTGGCTGCCTCTCTTATGGCAAAAGGTGTAGGACTTTAAGTGAATCTCATAATAATTAAGGCTGGCTGGTAAATTAAATATGTAAGGCCTCTTTATAACGTGCACAAAACACTTGAATTAATCACTAAAACAACTCTTCACTTCCATCGGGATACCTGGCAAACCTTCCTTTGCCTGGATGGTGAACCGGATCGTTTGTTGTCCAGGGCCACCCACCGAAATGATCTCGCTGGTAATCCTTAAATGCCTGCATTATTTCTGCCTGGGTATTCATCACAAAGGGACCATACTGCACTACCGGCTCATTAATAGGTTTACCCTGTAGCAGTAACAGGTATGCATCCTGATTACCATTCATCAGGTTTGTTCTAATAGTGGGCTCCAGGTTTGCAAAATGATCGACAGGAAGCATTTCTTCATTTATACCTACGTTAGAACCTTTATAAAAATAGAGTGCTCTGTTTACCTTCTTATCGGCCAATGGTAATTCAAAGTTTGCTCCTGGTTCCATTTTAATGACCCAAACAGCAATGGCGCTTTCCGGATCGGCGGCCCATGAATCAGGAGTGGGTTCAAGCGGGCTGACATCATCAATTCCTCCTGCAATTATGCGCAATTCAGTAATCCTGTTTTTCGAGTCTGCGTGTTTGTAAACAGGAATTTGTTCGTTCCACAACATTTTGTAGTAGGGTTCAACAAATTTTCCGGCACAAGGCAGGTTCAGCCAGATCTGAAAAATCTCCAGGGTATTGTCATTGTCTTTATTTAAAAGCGGAAACATTTCTGAATGCTGTATTCCTTTACCGGCTGTCATCCATTGTACATCGCCTTTTCCAAACCTTCCGGCTCCTTTTAACGAATCGGCATGATCAACAAAACCCTGCATATTTATGGTGATGGTTTCAAATCCACGGTGGGGGTGTACCGGAAATCCAGGAACAGCCTGGCCATGATACATTCGCCAGCCATCTTTAAGGGTAAAATCATTCCCGATATTTCGTCCCTTTAAAAGATTAGGATCTGGACCATGGTCTTTATTCCCTGCCGGGTAGTGATCGAGATGATGCACACAAAACAAAAAAGGATCCTGAGTTTTCCATGG
>DNTK01000367.1 GCA_003508755.1 Bacteroidales bacterium
CTATTGATGAATCAGTTGAAGAGTCTCTTAAATCAGATAGACCCATTCTTCTGTTAATAAATCTAACTGGAGTTTTTGCAGTACCAGAATTTATGGAAAAATCAAAAGAAGCTGGTAAAAAAACAAAAAATATAATAAAAAAACAAGCCATGGTAGGAGTAAACAGCACAGCAAAGAAAATACTACTTAACGCTTACAATTACTTTACAGGATCTAATACAAAGGCATTCGATGATGAAGAATCTGCAAAAGAGTGGCTTGTTAAGGATTAAACTGAAATCTTACTCTTGATTGAATTACGCAACCTAATAACTAAGCATTCCCCGCCTTTGCGGGGCAGGCTATGTGGCCGATAGGCCCAACATGAATGGACCGAAAGTTTTCGGGATTGACAAATCCGGAGTCTCTATGGGGAATGCGCTAAAAATTCCGGGTGTGAAGAAGGCTATTTGATGAACCTGTTGAAGCCCCAACTCATCCTTGTTTGAACGGTAGTCAAACGAAGGTGAAAAAAGAAAATAGCACCTGTCTGCAAGCCAAATAAACTAGACACCAGCAAATAAATATGACCCGTTATTAATTGGCTGATCATCCGTCAATACAAGGCAGGCCATACCGGTCCGAACATAAGCGCTTATCCCCCTTTGGAGGGGGCCTTGGGGAGGATGATTACAACGTCCTGTTTTGGAATGCCATACAGAATTTACGAGCAGGGTATTGTTGCTGATAATTAAAGCAGACGGTATCACTCACATCTATAAAACAGTTACGAAAGAAGATTTATAGTTGCAGGCGGATCTTGAAAATGCAGGACAGAACCCGAATGTCATCAGAAATTCTAAGGATGACTGACGAATTGAAAATCAACAAGTTATTCTCAGTCCTTGTGCACAAGAAAGGTGATTTTCAAATGTCCGGCCCTGACACTTTTGATTGGAATCCCGGCAGCATTGTTAATGCGAACCTGCCAGCCCTTATCAGCATTATTGCTATTCATGTCCACAAAAAATGAAGGCATGTCCATAGCGTAAATCCCTAAACCATATAACATATGATTGCTGGATTTGGGTTGTACTCTCAGATGCGCAGAATAGCCCTTGAATACGAAGGTTGCAGGGTCAATCTCAAGGGAGAACCTGGTCCTTTTTTCATGCGATTGCTTCGTTTGAGCTGAAGCTGATACCGTTGTAATCCATAAAATTACAAGCAATGCAAAATAATTGATCTTCGTTTTCATAATGAGTAAATTTAATTTGTTATACATGATATTTATATTATTTAGTTAAGGATAAAAAAATTATTTCTTTTCTAATGTTTCCACAAGGCCCAGGCCATCGAATACTACAGTTCTAGCATAGGTAAGTTGCCTGCTCTTGCAATAGTCCTCCAGATAATTGCCTGTACTCCATGATCTTGCATTTTTTCTGGTGAGCAAATACCATAATCCAATGGTCTTATTTCCCCTCATCACAAATCTTGATGCCAATATGCTCAACTTCCCCATGCCTGTTGGTGAAAGCACAACTATTTTCCCGTTGCGCTTTAAAACTCTATGGCACTTGCTCAACAGTCTGTCCCGATTTTTCATATCTAAATTGAAAAGAACATTGCAAATACAGACGTGGTCGAAACATTCATCTTGAAAAGGAAAATCTGCCTGCGTATCTATTTGCTTTAATGTGCTTGGAACCCCATCTAGTTTGCGCCTTGCTTCTTTCAACATCGACTCATCAATGTCAACTCCGGTGCAATCTGTCGATTTTTCCCTTACCAGCATTTGAATCAGTTTGCCTGTAGCCGTTCCCACATCAAGCACTTTGCTGCCATGTGTTATTTGATCAAGCACCGGAGATAGAAATGCGCCGTACCATGGTGACTCCTGAACATGAGAAAAAAAACTGCTGAAACTCATATGTATTATCTATATATTTTGTATATATCGTTTTGACAAAAAAATTATAAAACCATTTCACGCAATATTTGCTGGATTGTCTTTTTACCAAGTTCGATTTTCATCTTTCTCTCTGCCTCTTCAAATAAGGACTTAAGAGAAATCTGAGCATTATCAGGTCTCGTTCCTTTTGCCCTGATATCAAAAGTGGTATTAAACAATGACTTGCCTTTTTCCACCGCATTCAAAATATCCAATACCGAAATATCAGCTGGATTTTTTGTTAGTCTGATACCTCCAAACTTCCCTTCTTTGGTTTCGATGATCCCCTCTGCATTTAAGCTTTGGAGTATTTTCACCAATGTAGGTTTTGGTATTTTTAGTATTTCAGAAATGGAGGAAGTCGATAGAAAACCGAACTGATCCTGCCTGGTCTTGTCTGATATAAAAATTACTACCAACACCGCTTTTGAAAAGGAAAGTGAATAACTCATTCTAAATATTTATTATATTATGTTTGCAAAGTAATATTATAGTTTTGAAACATGCAAGTCTTTCTCAAAAAAAAATTGTGCAATAGTTTTCGAGCGGCGGCGAAATAAGAGGTCGCGTCGAGATCGATACAAAGTCCTACCCGACCGTGGAGTACATCGTCCGGCAGGAAAGCGAGGACAGCGTATTGAGTATCAAGGTGATCATTGGCAGATATTTGTGGAATGTGCGCAGCAGGAATTCGGTGTTTAGTTTCGGCTATTTGGCGGATTGGTGGTTGCAGTACACAACAGCCATATGCTGAAAGCGCATTCGTGTGTGTTTATGGAGAGAAACAATGGCTTTCAATACCCCCGGCATTTCTGTTCAAAAATCATTCTCATTCGTAAATCTGACAGCAGACAAAAAAGCAGATTCCGATCTGCCCCGTTTCATCAAAGACCTGAGTATTGGTTACATTGTTACATTGTTCCTTTGCTCATTGCGCTCAATTGCTTATATTTATTAGTGCGAAGGCGGACTGATTGAAGTAATCCACCAGATTTTTTTCAACAACATTCCGTGACTTCACGATTATCTGATTTTTTACTGAAATTTTTGGACTTATGAAAGCGCAATTACTACTCATCAGTTTTTAATTGTTTCCCCTGCTGATCACCGCACAAATCGTCAACATCCCCGATGCGAACTTTAAGGCTGCTTTGGTGGGCAATGGGGAGATCAATACCAATGGGGATGATGAAATCCAGGTAAGTGAGGCGGAAGCCTATTCCGGTAGTTTAGATGTAAGCGACCTAGGCATTGCTGACATGACAGGTTTGGAAGCATTTATAGGCTTGACGGCTCTGTATTGCGATAACAATGACTTGGAAGAATTGGATGTTGCTTCCAATGAATTGCTGGAGCAGCTCAACTGTGCAGGAAATCAGTTGAGCAGGCTGGTGACCCGATCGAATAGCTTACTTAAAAACCTAAACTGCCAATCGAATGCATTGGAGCTTCTGGATTTGAGGGAGAATGTAGCACTTGT
>DNTK01000366.1 GCA_003508755.1 Bacteroidales bacterium
AGCTCTTCAGCTTTTTGATAGTCACCTTGTTGCATCGCAGCATTAGCGGCAGCTATAGCTTGCTGATAAGCATTATTTACACGTTCTTGTTCAGCTTTATCTGCTTGTTGTTTAGCGAATGCTTGCTGTGCTTCTGCAATTTTTTGTGTTGCAAATGCTTCATTCGGCTTTATTGCACTGGCTTTTTCAAACATTTGTTGGGCCAGAGCATAATTCTGACTTGCCATCGCTTCATTTCCTTGCTTCATATAGCCATTATATTCAGCATTAAGTGCCTGTTGCTTTTCAGCCTCGGCTGCCTGGGCGGCAAGAGTGGCATTTATCTCAGCAATTTTATCCCCCGGTAAACTTTCGTTTGGCATCAGCTTTTGAGCTTCAGCAAAACGCTGTTTGGCTGCATTTAGATTATTCTGGACTAAAAACTGCTCTGCCTCCTCAATAACAGCCGAATAACGTTGTGTATTGGCCTGTTGCTTTTCAATACTTTTTCGGGCATTGGAAATCTGGCGTTTTGTCGAACCATCATTTGGGAATACTTTCAGAGCTTCTTCATAAAATGCAATAGCTTCTTCATAATTACCCTGATTGAGCTGTTGATCGCCCTGCGCTTTCTTTTCGGCAAATTTATCCTGTTTACATTTCTCAAGGTTACGGTAAGCTTCGGCAAAACGAGCCTGCATCCGTTCAAAATGCGAATTATCCGAAATAAAATTTCCAAATCCGGCATCGTATTGGATTACGTCAGCAGGTTCATTAAAAGCCGATACATTGGCGCCTTCACAATTCTCTACCAGCGACATGGCAAATTCTTTCTTTAATCTGCGTTGATCTTCCGGAGCCACTTCAGTTTTAAAATCGATGCGTTTTTGTATCATTCCATCCTTTGATACAACAATCTTATAGGTTTTATCAAAATCCAGGTTTAGAGATATTTTACCCTTTAAATCAGCTGAAACTGTTTTAACTTTTGAGCCATTCTCAAACAGATCGGCTTTTGCTGTTTTTAGCGGTTCCCCTTGGCTATTTTCCACGTAACAAACTACTTCCAGGTATGCATCCTGGGCTCCTAAACTTATTGCAAAAAGTAATAACGGAAAAAGAATTAATCTAATACTGTATCTCATTCACTCTTCAATTTTCTCACGATAAGTTACGAAAAAGCGACATAATTGTTTAGCTTTTTTTTTAACTAATAAACGATTACTTTTTCTGTACTTATTCTGGAATTGTTTTCACTTATAGCTACAATGTAAATGCCACCCGGCAAGTTATGTATTATTGGAATGTTTGGATCCGGATTTATTATTTTCTTCCGGTACATCGGGCGCCCACTAATATCATACATAGTAATAGTAACAACGCCTTCTACACCCTCTTTAAAGAAAACCTGAAATTGATTCTCAGAAGGATTGGGATATAACTGAACCTGTTTTAATGGAGTTAGGTCAGGCAGACTACCATTTGATGGCGGATAATCAAAAGCCAATACCTCCATGGCCAGGCTCGCTGGGTAATCATTGTCATTTAATTGCAGCATTTGCCAGTTGCCATTAATGGCTGTGAAAGCATGATTAGCCGATGCTTCCAATGAAGTTGTTTTAACAGCAAAGGTATCAGAGTAATAGTTTATTCGATACCCAAAATAAAATCCATTGTGAACGAAGATTGAAGAATCAAAATCGAACTTAAAAATATCCTCCTCCAGGTTACCTTCCATATCGGCTATCGAAATACTTTTTTCATAGATTATATTACCAGGTTCAGCTCCTTCTTCCCAAATAGTAAATACTACTGATTGATTGGTATCTGAGGAATAAATTGCTGCCAGATTAATATTGGCACCGTACAAGTATTTACTGCCATTTAACCTAAAGTGTTCGGCAAATAATTGGTTTAGCTGATAATTGTGCCCGGAAACATAGCCCCAGCCTATTTCTTGTTTCTTTGTCTTTACACTGTCAATCGGAGTTAGATTTGTGAGAACCTCAGCCATTCCGCGCAATGAGCCCTCCAATGGTTCACAGGTTAATAGATTTTTATTGGCAGGATCAAGCCAAGCCTTGAGCTGCTCATCAGGTTCTGAATAATCATTAAATGCATGCGAGAACATTTGGTAATAATCCCTAATTGTTGCGGAGCATGTAGTTCCACCTCCTGTTAAGGTACCTATCAGGTAGTTTTCATCAGAAATTAACCCACATCCGGAACTACCTTGTTCCGAACTGCCGGTTTCATAATCGAACACCAGCCAATGTGTATTTGGATCGAAATACGATTCATTAAATGTTCCAACCGCAGGTGCATCTTCATCGATAGAGATCTTCTTGATTGCTCCCTGTGGGTGGTGAATCGTATAGGTATTTGAGGGATCAATTCCACGGGCATCCCATCCTGAATACAACACATTAAAATCGGTAGGGATGTCCTCAGAAAGTCGCAGCAGTAAAAAATCCAGATTGTTGGAGTAGCTTACAATGCTTGAACCACTGATGGACTGCAGGGGTGCATCCTGGGTAGTGCAGTCAGGGCTTTCAAAATTAAAGGCAAAAACTGCATTATTTGCCAGATATTCCGATGTAAAACAATGAGCAGCCGTTAAAATATAGGGCGTTTTATCCCCTTCAAGATTATTGATGACTGTACCGGTACACCTGCTTGAGCCTGCATAAATAATGCGACACACAGCTCTTTTTTGTTGCTGTATATTATCAACGGTTACACAATTCACATTTGTATGGCATGCTGCAGCCTGATCGTACCACTCATCATTTGTTGATTTAGTCTGAACACCTGAAATTTGCTCCACACCTACCTTACCAATGGAAAAATCGCCAAAATAACTGCTGTAAAGTGGTACCTGAAGTTCAACATAAACTTCATCACCAATTACAGGAAGTGTGGATAAAGTATTCCATGGCTTATTGTTTTTATGTGTAAATGCACCTAGTATTTGTTCTTGATTCTTATCATAAAGGAACAATTTGCAACCAGGCGTCAATTGAAAGTAATCAAACATAAAATTCATCGAAAGGGCATTCGCGGATTTGAAACGTATGAGCCAAACATTTTTATTTATCAGGGTATTTTGATACCATACGCCGAACTTATCCGTAGTAATATCGACATCAACAGGCACGGCAAAATCCTGGGATTTAAAACGAGATTCGACTGGTTTGGCTTTATTTTTGAGGAGTTGCTCAGGAACTTCTATAGTAACAACAGGAACAAAAATGGTGTCTGTGGCAGGGTTAAAATCCGGAGAACCCGGATATTTTATCTGTGAGTGGGTAATAACCGTTAAAAAACTCATGATTACCCAGGGTAAATTCTTCCTGAGAAAAGCTGTTCCCATTTGTTTTAAAATGTTTTTGCAATGCTTGCTAATATAGTAAGCTTTTAGGTATTATATTCGTATTATCAGATAATATAACGGATGAAAAAAATATTTGGTATTCTTATCACAATCAGTATTTCTGTCAATCTATACGCTCAAACTAGTGAAAATGATTCATCTGATTATTTTTTAGCTGCATTTGACTACGCTTCCAACACAAATACTTTCGGGGTTACTTTGAATGAAGTAAAACAACCCAACTATTTATTTAGCGGCATGTTTATTTCGAGGTATAAATTTGATTTAAGTTATGCCGCTATAATAACAGATAATGCCGATAAAAATTACTCAGAACCTGCCACAGAGCATAATTTTGGAATAGGTTACACCATTGATTTAAGTAAAAACATTTACCTGTATGCAAGTTATACGCACCTTGAGCACAGCAGTAATTCTTTTGCCCTAAAATCGGTATTTAGCGATATTGCTCAATTTGATGCAAACTTCTTTTCTGAGTATTATTCTGCTTCAATAACTGCAAGTTATATCTGGGGGCGTAAGAACATGGTGTTTGTATCTGTAAGTAATGCAATGGAGTATAGCTTTCAATCAGTTATTTCTAGAGATGATTTACTTACTGTTCAATTGGGTGTTGGTGCAAACCTGAGCGATATCAATTATTATAACAGTATTCAGCTTGAAGAATTTACTGCCGAGGACCTCAGAAAATACCTGTTTGAAAGAGGATATATCAATAATCCCAATTATAACCCTAATGGATATAGTGGCGAAAGATTATTGAATTATTTAAAAAATGAAATCCTTACCAGGCGTCCGGATTTATTCGAGTCTAATTACAAACTCTCAACAATTGATTTATATCTTCCGGTGTATTATAGCATTCAAAATTTCATGTTTTCGGTAACTCCTTATCTAACCTTTCCTACAGCCAACAACGATTTATATGAGCAAAATACAGCTTTTCAGTTGGTAGGCGGAGTAAGCTACTTTTTCGAGCTTTAGCAAAAACATTGTATATGTTTTTCGCATTATTGTTTTAATAAAAAGTTAAATAAGTTATATTTATTATGAAAAGAATATACTTTTCAATTCAAATAAATGAATCGGAGTAATTATAAAAGAATTCTTAGTTACCTTTTTCTGTTCCCTTTTTTAATCGGAATCAATACACTATCTGGTTTTTCACAAAGAGATTTTAAACCACCAAAATATAACTTTACAAACTACTCTATTAAGGATGGATTATCGCAACAAATTGTCAGGTCTATTTGCCAGGACAGCACAGGATTTTTATGGTTTGCAACCGAAGACGGATTAAATCGTTTTGATGGATATGATTTTATCAATTATTATTTTGACAGAACGAATAATAAATCATTGCCTGATAATTTCCTCTATACATTGGAGCCCGCCTCCGATGGTGGATTATGGATTGGAACTAATTCTCATGGGGTAGCTAAGTTCAATCATCTGACAAACACCTTTTCTTCATTAAC
>DNTK01000421.1 GCA_003508755.1 Bacteroidales bacterium
GGATTATACTTTAAAGATGTTTTTCATGCTTCGGCAAACTGCAAATTTACCAACTGTACTCATTTACAGGAACCAGGATGCATGGTGCGCGAAGCGGTGGCCGAAGGTAAAATTGCCGAATCGCGCTACCGAAGCTATGTAAACATTTACCTCGATGACGAAAACAAACACCGGTAGAATTTCTTCTTTTTCTGTTGTTTTGTTCCCATTTTCAATGTCTCTCTTATAAAACACGTCACACAAAATATTGGTTCTTCTATAACCTGCTGGCCCGGAATATATTCTAAAACCTGATTCGGATTACAAAATGAATCGAGTTTCAACCCCGTAACCTGCCTGTAATTTTAACTCTGTTTTCATCGATATATTCATTATACAGGCGATCTGTCTTTTAATTATCGTTGCGTTTCACTTCTTAAATAAAATAGAATCAATAGTTAATATTACAGTATTCATGCTTTTATCAGTAGTAGGATCGGTAATTATATATTTATCCTTTAATGGGATGAAGCGACAAATCTGCCCCGAAGGAAGTTCTTACTGAAATTAAAATTGAATGATTAAAATTTAATATCTATTATCAATCAATATGCTTTATTGCATTGGGTGGAATTCGCTTTAATCAAATTTAATAAGATACTTTGATCAAAGAAAAGATCACTCTGGCTGAAGCACAGGCCCGAGAGGCCCAACTCAAAATACTCAGGTATCAGATAAATCCACGTATTCTGTTTTTAAACCTTCGCAACAAAAAAGTATCTAATCTCGTATACTTTATGTTTAAATTATCACCTGAGCGGAGTTATTAACAATATTAGGGCTTTAGGATTTTAGAATTCTCCTATTAGTTTTTATCTTCGTCGAGAAGCTAACAAACCAACAATGAGAAGATTTTACATCATAATTGCATTCTTTTTTGTTGCACTAACAGCCATAAATATTTATTATTTCCGCAGTTTGTATCATATGCAGGTAAATCAGCACAAGAATTTCCTGTTTAAACAGTCTGATGTGTGTGTTAGCGAAATAGAACGAACGCTTCAAAAATTCGAAAGCGATCTTAATTACATTCTTTTCAGCGACGATATTGCCAGGTTATTCGAAGATGATGGCGAAGAAGGTTTAAGGAAACTTCAACTATTCTATACCAGTTACAACAACCTTGTTAAAAACATCGATATTTACGATTTCAATAAAAATGTCCTGAATGTTTTTCGCGATCGCAAATCATATTTTATTACCGATAGGTACATTGCTCAGCGCCAACGAAAACTGCTCGATAAAGATGAAATAATACAGAATAAGGACGAATACCAATATGTATTGCCTGTATTCAGAAACAACGAATTATATGCCAACATTTTGGTTACTGTAAATATCAACCAATACATTCTGAGCGAACTGGAAAAATTCAGGCTGGAGGATATTACCTGGCAGTGGGCCATTGATGTTGAAAATGGCAATGTTTATAATACCAGCCATATTCAATACAACTGGAACGGAGAGTTGCAAAGCATATTAGCAAACCTCAGCAATGACAGAGAAGATTTGTTTATACATGAGATAAGCAATGATTCGCTGCACTATAAAATTCTGTCTGTATATACGCCCGTTCAGGTATTAAACAGAAAATTTGGCATTGGACTTAGTATCGACCACAACAGTTTCCTTTTGGAGGTGTTCTCGAAACTTGCAGTTATTGCTGTGCTTAGTCTCCTGATTTTCTTGCTGGCGTGCCTTATTCTGTTGTATCAGATTCGTTCCCTTAAAAAAAAAATAATTACCTAGAGCATTCTTTCGATTTCTTTAAGTACTCGCTGCAGGATTTACCTGTAGGCTTAGTTGTATACGACTATAAAAAAAAGGTTCACTTAATTAACAAAACTGCGCGTGAGATGCTACGCATCAGTCCTGACGAAGATCCCAGCTCTGGCATAGTAGAGCGGCGTTTCTCTAATTTTTCTAAGCCATCGAATAAACCAAATGCAGCATACGATACCGACCAATATTTTTACTACCAACGTGAGGACAGCGAGGTGGTAATTTTTAAGAAAGAGCTACCCTGCACTATCAACGAAAAAGAATATGTGCTAAGTACATTTATTGATGTAACATCGGTAGAGAAAGAACGGAAATTTGAGGCTGCTGCAAATACGGCCAAATCTGATTTCTTGGCGAAAATGAGCCACGAAATACGTACGCCAATGAATGGAATTATCGGTATGACCGAGGCATTGTCGAGAGAAAACCTGAATGAGACACAACAAGAATACATTAGTATTGTAAGGCGATCAGCCGATTTGCTTCTGAATATCATCGATGATATTCTTGATTATTCTAAAATAGAAGCCGGCAAAATGCAAATCGAAGAAATACCGTTTAGTTTACGAGAAGAGGTATCTCTGTCGGTGGAACTGTTTCGTGCTATTGCTGAAGAAAAGTCGCTTGAGCTGGAAGTTGAAGTAGACTCATCTGTTCCAGATGACATTATTGGTGATCCCTTTCGCCTGCGACAGGTTTTATCGAACCTTATCAGCAACGCAGTAAAGTTTACCCATAAGGGTAAGATAAAAGTTCTTGTAAATCTTGAAGAAGCCTACTCAGGTAATATCACCCTGTTATTTTCAGTGGTTGATACAGGAGTTGGCATCCCAAAAGAAAAACTAAATACGATATTCCATTCCTTTACACAGGTTGAAACCGGTACCTCAAGAAAATATGGTGGCTCCGGACTCGGCACCACTATATGCAAACAACTGGTTACACTAATGAATGGAGAAATTTGGGTCGAAAGTCCTTCAAAACTATCGGAGCTAAAGGACTGCCCGGGTTCCGCATTTAATTTTACCATCGAAGTTTTTAGTAATGAAGAAATTGATAAAGAAATAGATTATAGCGGTTTAAAATTATTTAGCGAAATAAATGCTTTAATAATTACACACAATAAGACCACTAAAAAACGATTGTATGCTTTCATGGAGCAATTTGCTATAAACGTGAGTACACTGCACTTTGGTGAGCACATTGTTTCTGAGGTAGAAAAAGAGCTAAAAGAGAATAAGATACATGTGGTTTTTATTATCGACGAACCGGGCCTTGACGGTTTATGGTTGGCGAAAAAACTACAAGAGGATGGGCACAGCAATAAGCACCGTATATTTATGATAAGCTCTAACCATAAACCCGAAAACTATATTCAGTCTCGACTGGCCGGTGTCGATTACTATATTGTTCAACCATTTGAACATAAACTCCTTAAGAAAAACCTGTTGCTTTGTTTTCCATCTATTGTTGACAAAGCAAAGCATCAGGGACTTGTATTAAATCCTAATCTGAAAATAATGGTGGCCGAAGATAATATCATTAACCAGAAGGTGGCTGAAAACATTTTCAGAAACATGGGCTATGAAATACAGATTGCCAATGATGGTGTTGAGGCCATTGAGCTTATGAAAAAGAATGAGTTCGACATTATTTTTATGGATTTAGAAATGCCTGAAAAAGACGGGATTGAGGCAACCAGTGAACTCCGTAGCCTGGGATACCAGGTTCCCATAGTTGCAATGACTGCATCGGCTACTGAGGCCACAAAGACTAAATCGTTGCAAGCCGGGATGAACGAATACACCACAAAACCCGTAAAAACCGAAACGGTGGTAGCCATACTCGAAAAATGGTTCGCCTAAAATACTTTCACCTTCTTAAAATTATTTTGTGAATGCCACACAAGTTGGCGAAAATGCTTCAATCTCTCTGGCAAATGCCAGCTCACCGTTTTTTTTATTGCGAACATAGCTGACCAGGTTGTCGGTATCCTGATTAGCAACCACCATTATTTTTTCATCGGCCGTCAGGGCAAAATGACGCGGTGAATTTCCTTTCGTGGAAACATGTTCAATCAAATCAAGTTGCCCAGATTCCTGATTTACTTTGAAAACTGCAATACTATTATGCCCACGATTTGAAGCATAAATAAAATTGCCGTCATTGGAAATTAAAATGTGGGCTGCCTTGCTGAATTCAGTAAAGTCATCAGGTAAAGTGCTGACAGATGTTCCACGTGTATAGACTCCTTTGCTGTTGCGGTTTACTAAGCAAATAGTATTATTGAGCTCGTTCAGTACATAAATCCATTTACCATTTGGATGAAAACATAAATGGCGTGGACCCGCTTCCGGCTCCATAGCCAATTTTTGCTGTTCGGTAGAAATAAGCTTTGCTTTTGAAGTATCGAGGGTATAAAACCATAATTCATTCGTTCCTAAGTCGACAGCTATTACTTCATTGCTTTGCGGAACAAACCAGGCAGAATGAGCGTGTGGAGCATCCTGACGAGGATGTTGTCCGGAACCATAATGGTTTGCTGTATCAAGAAAATCGCCGAGTTTGCCATTCGTATTAAGTTGGTATAGCGCTACATTGCCTCCGGAATAGTTCGAGGTAAGAACGTAGTTGTTATCGTTGATGCTTGCATGACACGGGTGCGCACCAGCGGTAAATTCACGACTGATGAATTTAAGTGTGTCAGCATGAATAGCATAGGACTCAATAACGCCCGACCCTTCTAAATCCACTTCGTTGGTTGCCAGAAGAAATTGTCCATGATAACTTACCTCCAGGAAACTGGGGTTTTCACATGCTGCCATCAATCCGTGGTTTTCGAAGTTCCCGTCAGAATAAACTGTATACTTTTATATTCCCTTACTTTGTTGGTTGGTATAACTTCCCGTGTAAAAAGAATAAGCATTAAGGGTTTGCATTTTTTTCGAGGGGTTTTGGTTACATGATAGTATTCCGAAGAAAACTATAAAGAATAATAAAAATCTGATTTTAAAAGCATTGAATATAATCATATAAACTAGTTTTTTATCATTT
>DNTK01000548.1 GCA_003508755.1 Bacteroidales bacterium
GTATTGCAAAATGCAGTGTTTGGAGGTACTTTTGGTACTTCGTATTTCAAAATAAAACACAATTAAACTTCCTTAAAAATGAGCAACATTTTTACTTCGTCAATTGGTAAAAAACTATTGATGTCGCTATTGGGTTTATTTCTGATTTCCTTTCTTGTAGTGCACCTGGGAATAAACCTACTAGTCCTAAAAGATGGTACAGAAAGCTTTAATAAGGCTGCCAATTTCATGGGCACGAATCCCGTCATCAGGGTGTTTGAAGTAGTACTTTTTCTGGGATTCCTGCTGCACATGCTGTACGGGGTAATTCTCAGTATTAAGAATATGCTTTCGCGCCCGGTCGGATATAAGGTTAGCAATAATTCCCAGTCATCCTTCTTTTCTAAGTATATGTTTCATACCGCATTGGTTGTAACGGCATTCCTGGTTTTGCACCTTTTCGACTTCTGGGTAAAGGCCAAAGTGCTACACACGGTACCCGGAATCGACACAAATGGGCTAAAAGATCTTGGCGCGCTGGTTATAGCTCGCTTTCAGATTCTTTGGGTTGTAGTTTTCTACGAAATTGCCCTCTTGTTTCTGGGGTTTCATCTTTGGCATGGTTTTCAGTCTGCCTTTCAGACCATCGGGGTAAATCACCCTGTATATACACCTGTTATAAAAAGCTTTGGTGTTTTATATACCCTTCTTGTAACAGCTGGTTTTATGATTATTCCTATTGTAATTTATTTCACCAAGTAAGACTTCAACATCGAACAAGATATGACAACATTAAATTCAAAGATTCCTGAAGGACCTCTGGCCGATAAGTGGAAAAACTACAAGGCGAATCAAAGGTTAGTGAATCCTGCCAATAAAAGAAAGCTCGATATAATAGTTGTTGGGACTGGCTTAGCCGGTGCTTCNNGTGGTATCAATGCCGCCAAAAACTACCAAAACGATGGTGATAGTGTTTATCGTTTATTCTACGATACCATTAAAGGAGGCGATTATCGTTCGCGAGAAGCCAATGTTTACCGCCTTGCCGAGGTAAGTAATAATATTATCGACCAGTGTGTTGCACAAGGGGTTCCTTTTGCCCGCGAATATGGGGGTTTGCTCGATAACCGCTCATTTGGTGGAGCACAGGTATCCCGGACCTTCTACGCACGGGGTCAAACCGGCCAGCAACTTTTGCTTGGTGCCTACAGTGCCATGATGCGTCAGGTTAGCAAAGGGAATATCGAACTGTTTGCCCGCCATGAAATGCTCAACCTGGTCATGGTGGATGGAAAAGCTCGGGGCATTATTACCCGTGATTTGGTAACCGGAAAGATGCATCGCCATTTTGGGCATGCATTAGTAATTGCATCTGGTGGATATGGAAATGCTTTTTTCCTCTCTACCATGGCAATGGGATCAAATGGTAGTGCAGCCTGGCAGATTTATAAAAAAGGAGCATTTTTTGCCAATCCAGCCTATGTACAGATTCACCCTACATGTATTCCTGTTCACGGAAGTTTCCAATCGAAACTAACCCTCATGAGCGAAAGTTTACGCAACGATGGAAGAATCTGGGTACCCAGGAAGAAAGAGGATGCCGAAGCCATTCGTGCAGGTAAATTAAAACCCACTGAAATTGCTGAAGAAGACCGCGATTATTACCTGGAACGCAGGTACCCTGCTTTTGGTAACCTGGTGCCCCGAGATGTAGCCTCCAGAGCAGCCAAAGAGCGGTGCGATGCAGGATATGGTGTGGGAACAGGCCTGGCTGTTTACCTTGATTTTAGTGATTCGATCAAACGCCTCGGCAGAGATGTCGTGGAAGCAAGGTATGGTAATCTGTTTCAGATGTATGAAAAAATTGTGGATGATAATCCATACGAAACACCCATGATGATTTATCCGGCAATACACTATGCTATGGGTGGTGTATGGGTCGATTACGAACTTATGACTACCATTCCTGGGTTATACGCCATTGGTGAAGCAAACTTCTCCGATCATGGTGCTAACCGCCTGGGCGCTTCTGCCTTAATGCAGGGACTGGCCGATGGCTATTTCGTGCTTCCCTACACTATACAGAATTACCTGGCCGACGATATTCAGACTCCAAGAATGACCACCGAGGAGCCGGAATTTATGGCTGCAGAAGAAGAAATCACTTCCCGAATCGATAAGCTCATGAACATCAATGGAAATAAGTCCGTTGACTCCTTCCATAAAGAATTTGGTTCGAAGCTTTGGGAATTTGTTGGGATGGCACGTAATAAAGAGGGGCTCGAAAAAGCAGTAGCCGAATTCAAAGAAATGCGTGAAGCCTTTTGGAAAGAAATAAAGATTCCGGGCGAAAAGAATGAGCTCAATCCTGAACTGGAGAAAGCAAATCGTGTAGCCGACTTTATCGAAATTGGAGAGTTAATGGCTCGCGATGCGCTTCAAAGAGAGGAGTCTTGTGGTGGCCATTTCCGGGAAGAACACCAAACAGAAGAAGGCGAGGCCAAACGAAACGATAAAGACTACATGTACGTGGGTGCCTGGGAATACAAAGGAGATAAGGATCCGGTTTTATATAAAGAACCCCTTAATTACGAGGAAGTTAAAGTAGCCACCAGAAACTACAAGAAATAATTTTCAATTTTGATTTATAATTTTTGAGTTAACAAAGTTTAAATGAATGATTTTGAAGAAGTATTAAAAAAGAGAACCAAAAGATTTGCACATGAATGCGTGAAACTTGCTTCAGAACTTCCAAGCAGCAAACTTGGAAAAATTAGTGCTGGTCAGCTTATTAGGTGTTCTACATCTGTTCCAGCTAATTACCGTTCTGTATGTGTTGCTCAATCTGATAAATCATTTATCTCTAAATTAGGAATCGTAATTGAAGAGGCAGATGAGTCAGACTTTTGGTTTGAATTCGTCTTGGACGAAGAAATCCATTCTAGTCCAAATAATATCAAGTCTATGATGCAAGAAGCAAGAGAACTTACAAAAATATTTGTTGCATCAAGATTAACAATGATCAAAAAACTGAATGATCAGTCATTAAAAAATAAAAATTAAAAAATTAAAACTGTTAAACATGGATTTAACACTTAAAATATGGCGGCAAAAGAATGCCAATTCCAAAGGTAAATTCGAGACCTATAAGGTAAAAGATATTTCCCCCGACTCGTCCTTCCTTGAGATGCTGGACATTTTAAATCAGCAGCTCATAGATGATGAGATTGCCACACCTGTTTGCTTTGACCATGATTGCCGGGAGGGTATTTGTGGCATGTGTAGTTTGTATATTAATGGGCGACCTCATGGACCTGACTCTGCGATTACAGTCTGTCAATTACATATGCGAAAGTTTAATGATGGTGATACCATCACGATTGAACCCTGGAGAGCAAAACCTTTTCCGGTGATAAAAGACCTGGTAGTCGATCGCAGTTCATTTGATAGAATTATTGAAGCAGGAGGATATGTTTCTGTAAATACCGGGGGAGTGCCCGATGCGAATGCTATTCCTATTCAAAAGGAAAATGCTGATATTGCAATGGATGCAGCAGCATGTATTGGATGTGGAGCCTGTGTGGCCGCCTGTAAAAATGCATCTGCCATGCTTTTTGTCGCAGCGAAAGTGTCGCAATTTGCAAATCTCCCACAGGGAAGAGTTGAAGCGAAAGAACGAGCGAAAAATATGGTGGCGAAAATGGATGAACTTGGATTTGGCAATTGCACCAATACCGGTGCTTGCGAAGTGGAATGCCCAAAAGAGATATCGCTTTCGCACATTGCACGATTAAACCGTGAGTTTTATGCTGCTAAAATGAGCTGACGAATCCTTTTTTACATAAAATAGAAAAGGGTGCTCATCGGGCACCCTTATTTTTTTCTAATACGCTGCTGAAAACCATAACAACGAAGCACTATGTCATTTCAATTAGATTAATGTCCATTCCTGATTCTATTTCGAAGTCTTCCACCTCATCTTTTACATCCGGGTCGTCCGGATCGAAATACCAGTTAACTTTAACATCGTGTTCCTCATCCCGGAATTTTTTAAGGATATCCAGTATATCAAGTATAAGCCGTGATGAGCTGGTATTAAAATAAATTAATTTGAAATTAAGCTCCAGTGAACGCTTTTCATTCAGAACAAATTCTTTTATCCAATTAATTAGAGGCAGGTAAAACTTATACGCTTCTTCCATATACGACTCGCCGGAAATTTCACAAACTCCGGTCTCAGCATTAAAGAAAACGCCAGGATAGTAAGGTGAATCAGGTTCTGTGTTAATAACGAGGCTTTTCATTCCGTATTAGTATTTAATTATTAATTGCTTTATTTACTTTGGCTGTGATCCTGAAAAACGAATGAGCTTCATCAACAGGAGAAATATCGATGTCCAGTGGATTGCTGGTTATGAGCCCGGTGTGGATTAAACCAATATGTGCACCCACATCTCGAATGCTCGATTGCTTTCTGGTTTGTCGTTTCAATTCCCGGAGCTCTTCTTCGCCCATCTTATTTATCTGATCGCAATTGCGCAACAGTATTGGACCATGATCTTTGCTGATAAGATTGCCTGTAGAGATTTTATAATCGGTTTCGTTCTCATCGATCGAAAACCAGCCTATTCCATTTCTTTTCTGATGCTCGTCTTGTAATTTATCATTTACCTGGGCCGAGTAATTAGAGACATTCTGTACGAGTTCGATAAACACCTTAAAAATACGGGTAATAACCCGCTGATCGGCCATGACAGATTCCTTCATGTAGTTTCCAACAAAAGATGTAAGATTCAAGCTTATCGGCCCGTGATAAGCTATAATGTTGTTATAATTTGGTGCATTCACGAACATTCCTTTCATTTTAGTTTGAATCCTGCAATGGTAATATCGTCTCGTTGTTCTTCGTCCTGTATAAACAAGTTAAGCTTTTCTTCGATTATTTCCTTCTGTCTTTCGGTATCTTCATCAATAATTGATTTCAAAACATTTTCAAGGCGGGCACGTCCAAATTTCTTCCTGTAAGGATCATTCTGGTCAACAATGCCATCAGAAAACATAAACAGTTCATCTCCCTTGCCAAGTTTAACTGAATGATCGGTAAATTCAATGAATCGTTTCGTCGGTTGGTAGCCCCCGATTGATTTTCTGTCGGGTTTTAATACTTCCAATTCAATGTTTGATTTATGCCCAACGTAAAGTGGTCGCTTTGCCCCCGAATAAGTAACTATGGTGCTGCCATC
>DNTK01000117.1 GCA_003508755.1 Bacteroidales bacterium
ATATTATTATGAATGATGATATGATTTTTGAAAAGTATAATCCACATGGTAATTTAATTGATACAATTCTTGAAATCTTGATTCAAAACGGAGGAAAATTCAACACACAGTCAAACTTTCTCGATGCCATTAAATTGTATGATGATTCAATTTCTATTGCAGGAGCTAAGAAAGCGATCCAGGAAGCTGCAAACCAGGGTTTGATAAATATTATAGCAGGAACCAAAAATAGTAAGAGCTTTTCCATTGTCTAATTAGTTGCTTCAGCAAAATTTATGTTTTTTAAAATGCAAAATAAAAACTAAATCTGCCGAATGCTAAAAATAGTGTTATAACAATGTGTTATCGCATTTTTTATGTTAGTGGATTTCAGTAGTGATGAAAGATATATATTACTGTATTTATTTAGTATTTTAAATTTTTAGTTTGTTTATATATAAATACGGAGGGCTTTTTAGAAGCCCTCCGGTTATTATGTTGCCCATTTTTTTTATTACCTTTTGTGATATCAGAGAATATGTATGGGAATCAAATACAAAAGTGATCAAATGATTAAACTATTGGGAACATATTTACTGGATCAAGTGAGGTCATAATGGAAATATTTAAAAAAGAGTTCATGAATACTAATGGATACTGTCAAAGTGCAATAAATTTGATAGATTTGATAAGAGAGTTAGCGCAAAGAAAAATGCCAAATAAGGTTACCGAAATCCGTAAATCAAAATATATATTTGAGGAGAATGATGTATTTGAAAAATGTAATGGTATCTTTGACTCTGAATACTATTTGCGACTATCTACCATAGAAAATAAAGATTATACCATCGATGTTTATTTGCAAGTTAATGCTACTGAGGATATTGATCCAAGTACGAATAAAAAGGTATATAGTTGTTGGCGTATTCAATATGACTATAATTTTATTAGGTTTGTGATTGATAAGAAAATTTGGAAGGATAAGAAGTATCTTCTCAAATGGCAGAAAAAGTATCATCCATGTGATGATTTTAAAATATTGCACAGCTTTTTAGTAAGGAATAATCTATATGAAGAAATGACCAGCAGATTAGAAGGAGACATTCTTGTTGAAGTTTAAAAATTAGCTTTTTATTTAAAAGGTTGGGGACGTAATTAAAAGTCAGCATTCTATTAGGAAAAATGACGTCATTAAACATACTTTCTCAATTATTTAGAAATCTTCTATATTCAATGGAAGTATGCTGCCTGACGTATCTTAAATGCAATTTATCCATAATCAATAAATTGGATGTTTTTATATAAAGTTAGTTAATATATATACATCAGAAAAGTTTATGATAAGGGGAATGATTTTTTTTCATATTAAAAAAAGGAAAAACATAGTCTGAATTGCATTTTTTGATCGAAGAAATTTTTAAATCTAAGAAGAGGTAAAAATCATCATTGATATAGACAATGTACCACAACAGAGCGATAGATATAACGAACAAATAGCACTAATTGAAAACATAGCACTACTATCGTGCATCAAAATTCCGATTGTAACAAACAAAACGGACTATGTCATCTTTGACTCGTACTTTATGATGGATAGCAGGATTAAGAAGGATCATATAAATTTCCTGCGAATATATCATAAAATGTTTAGTAGGAAACTCAGCCTGTCGATATATCTGAAAGTTAAATGCTGTATTGTTTCAACCGGATATTCCAATTACCTTGCTAATTGCTGGAGTTATTCAAACAGTCATCATGATATTTTATTTAATATTAAAAATGGTCTCAGAAAAAAATATGAATTGCACGATGAACTAAAAAACGTCGAACGTTTTTTAATAATTAATGATCTTTATAATAGCCTTGTTGCTGACTTAGAAAAAACAATCTTTAATTTGCAATAAAATGATCAACCTTTATTTACTTTTGCGGTCAATCTAAACAACAAGAAAAGGAGGAGAGAAGATGTGTGGTAATGATCTACCGGACAAAATCAAAGTTGGAGAAAAAAATTAAAGCAGATGATGTTAGTATAAGGATAAAATACTTGAAAGAAGAAAGACGATTTAATGGAATTAGGATCAATTACAATGAAAAACACTATGTGTATGCTCTGAGTGAAGGAGTCGATACAAAAGTAGGTAGCGCTCTTATTCTTTTCGATAAATGTTCATCCGATGAGGCTGGTATTGAAAGTTCAATACCATTCAATGGTATTGAGTTTTTGTAATTAGTTAAAACAGAGAATGGATATGTTGAATTTAAAGTCTGTTACTTGCAGATTAATGACTTTCATGAGTTGCTGCTGGAAAATACAGTAAAAAAGATAGCAATCATAAAAGAGGTTGGCAGAAGTTACCCCTTCCGAGTTGATAAGAATTACGATCAATAGGTGAGTCAAGGACTGATTCAAGAACAGCCCTCATTCTTTCAAATGGAGTTCGTCTTTTAAGAACTAAAAGATAAGTATATTGATGTACTATTAAAATCGATATGTTTCAACTTGGCCTGTCAGACCAAAATAATTATACGCGAAAAAGACTATCAAACCACCAGGAATAAAATCCTGAAAAATGCTATAATATTTTTCGACTATGGTCGATGTGACTATTTGAAATCTATAAAGCTCAATTAAATCGCCTTATAGGTCGGATTATAAGCGTTAGTTATGAAACCATGCTATTCAAATTGGTTATGAAGGGTAATAAATAAAATTTAAATTTTACAGATATAGGTTATTAAAAAAAATGATACAGATCATACTATAACAATCAATGAAATGGAGGTTCGAATTGAAGTATACAGATTTATACATCGATGACAAAGAAAAAAAATATATACCAAAGTATGAAGATATGTTGGATTATATTGGAAAAGAAGAAGCCTTAATCTTGTATAATATAGCAGATACATTCCATTATTCAAGTATTAAGGACGAAAAGAAAATGATCGTACTGCATCCAACTGTAATTTCGATCTTCCTTAAAGATGGAAAAGGAAGTAGATTTAACATTTCCTTTGTGAGTCAGAAGTACGATGGAATAATTGCTTATATTGAAGATATTTTCTCAGATAAAGATTATGACTATAAGTATAAGTTGTTGAATTTCAATGGCCATGATGACCATTGGAATAGAAAACTAATATTAAATATTGAGGATGATGATGTGAAGAATTTTTTTGGACAGATTAAAAAGGCTGATTTCTTGGATCAAATGGTTAAATGGTCTAAAAGTATAAAGCCAAGATGGAAATAATTGTATTTCTATAGTCTAGTTAAGGGGCTACCACAAGGTAGCCCCTTAATTTAATGGGTATATATTACACGAATACATAATAGCATTCAAGAATCAAACATGCTTTGTATGGTCAACACTTATGCGGCCAAAACAACTTCCTACTGATCCATCGGTTATTGGCCAATATTTGGCTTGATTTTTTTCTAAAAATAGATGTGTCAGGACTGAATGGAAAAATTTCTAAATTTGAATTTAAAAAAGGAAAAAAAATTAAGTGATTAAGATATTGAACTACTAATATGAAATTGTTGTTTTCGGAAGAATAGAGATTCTTTTTTATAAGGACTATGGATTGGCTATTACAACCCGGAAGGGCATTATCGTGAAGTGTTGTTAATAGCAGCTATACGTAACAAATGCTGTTTTTTCCATAGAATATGGTAGGTTACATACTGTTATAGTGTTTCATTTTTAAGGTCCTGTCAACCCTTTTTCTGCCAACCCGTGTCTTTGCATCACCGCCCCAATCGCTTTGTGGTAATCCCGCTGCACCTTCAGATTGCTGACTTTGCAATAGCGCTGCGTGGTCTTGATGCGGGAGTGGCCCAACAGATCTTGGATGGTGACCAGGTCGGCATCGGCGTTGAGAAGTTGCGTGGCCATCGTATGTCGCAGTTGATGACACGAGACCTTTAATCCGGTTTTTTTGGCATAATACTCCATGCGCTTCTGGATACCGCGCACGGAGATACCTTTGCCTTTACAAGTTCCTTTCTCTACAAGAAAGAGACAACGGGTTCGTGAAGACGGCCGCACTCGGAGATAACTGGCCACCGCCTGCAGTGCATCCCGGCTGAGATACACGATGCGGTCCTTGCGCCCTTTGCCCTCATAGACAATCAGCTGTAACCGTCTCAAGTCCAAAGCTGCCAGTGTGAGCTTGGCCACTTCTTCTACTCGTAACCCGCAGCGCAGCATGAGCATGAACATAGCCCGATCCCGGCGACTTTGTATGACATCGAAAAGACGGATGAGATTCTCCTCCTTGATGTATCGGGGCAGCGGACGGGACAGGCGCAAGGTATACCCACGCTTGATTGGGTGGATCATCACCACCTGCTCTTCATGAATCAGATAGTTGTAAAATCCACGGATGCTGTCCAGATGGCAGTTAATCGTTTTCGGACGCAGCCGTCGGTCGAGCAGGTGATCGATATAGCTCAGCAGGATCTTGTGAGTTACCTGTTCAATGGGCACATCCACCCACAAAATGAACTGACGTAGCGTGTACATATAATTCCTGATCGTATGCGCCGAGTAGTTGCGTCTTTTAAGAAACCGCCGGTAATGAACAATCGCGTCGGTAATGGCCACGGGTGCCCTCTCTTTCAATGATGGTCATCGCCCTGAAGTATTCGTCTTTGCGCGTGTTGTCGGTCAGTCGCGCATAGCGTCGGGTCATTTCAATGCTGCTGTGCCCCAGAAGCTGCTGCAGGCATTCCAGGCGCATACCGGCGTTTAACAGTTCACTGGCAAATGTATGCCGCAGCGCGTGCAGGGTATATCCCTGATGGCCCAGTCCGGCTTTAACCAGGTGCCTGATAAACATGGCCCGTGCGGCCTCATAGCTTAATGGCCGTCCACGATAGCCACAGAAAATATAATCACCCACGCCTTTCCTTACCTTTAACCAGCGCTTCAGAGCAGCAAGAGCATCGTCACTGATGTAGACGACACGGCCGACGCGGTTTTTCTGGGCTTCGAAAATATCAATGCGCCTTTCGGTCAGATTAACATCGACAAGTTTAGTGTTCAGCAACTCCCCGATACGCATGCCCGTGCGCAACAATATCAATATCACGGCTCGATCCCTGCTGTCGGTAAGGACTGCCAACAGCGCACGAATGTCCTCAGGGTCGATGGCACGCGGCAGCGTTTCGGGGAGTTTCACTCTAATTTTACGTTTGAGAACTTTCGAGTTTATCACGTCTCGGTCAGCGAGAAATTGGAGAAAGGCATACACCGCTCTGGACCTGGTGTTAACTGTGCTGAGGCTCATTCCACGGTCTTGTTCATATTCCACGTAGGCACCGATATCTTCTCGAACAACAGTTTCAATGAAGTGTCTTCCATTGGATTTGAGAAACTTGATGAATCCCAAAAGCGTATCCTCATAGATTTTTATGGTGCTCTTACTGAGACGTCGGCGGTATAGATTGGAAAAATACAGGTGGATGAGTTCCTGTCCGAACAGACCCTCGTGGGTCATTCGGCCTAGGAATTTTTCAAGGGCTGGCGGACAGCTTTTTTGGTTGGTTACCGTTGAGCCGGTATTAGCGGTGGGTTCATCCTGCTTAAAATAGTGCCGCCGATAATAGGGGTTAATGGAAATTGTACCGAGGTTCATCATACTGCCTCCTTTCTAATTTCCATAGAAATAACAGGCAGATGATGACTTTTTGATCGGTTTTAGTCAATCACCATTTTGTTACGTACAGATAGCAGCTATCTGCAATTTGGGTTACGTGAAGATTTGTTCTGATAATAAAAAGAGACACGCTCATAATGATGTTTCAGATGGACATGAATTAGATTGCATTTCCTTTTAGCAGAATTGCCGTCCGGCACTACAGCCTAATACAATAGCTCCTCATTCCATTTCTTTCGAATATCCTCAATGCGTCTGCGGTTCATGCCGAAATCATAATACCCCACACGCGATGCCGAACGGACATCGATCACCGATTGATCTGCGGAGAATAAAAATTCCACATCGTCCACGAATCTTAGAATTGCAGATCTAAATTCCGCTCTCAGGTAGTTTGCCTCCTTAGCCACAATCCGAGCCCGCTGGTGTGATGAAATCAAAGTGACCAGCTTTTGATACGCAGCGTCTTTATTCCCGGTGTAATGAAGCGGTTGAACGTATTGCTCATCCATTGGGTCTTTGGACGAAACGCAATTTGGGGTTTTGGGGCACGGCGCGACGTGGTTTTTTCCGGCAGTGACCTCAATCGCCAGATTAGAAGTTTCGGAGATCATGCAGCTTAAAAGAAAAATGCAAACACACATGATAATGGTCCGTTGGATGGTTTTCATTTCTTGACTCCCTATCGAAGCCTGCGGATACCAGCGCACCCTGGGCCCAGAGTTGACCGGTGGCATCCAAAAACTGGCGCATCTGGCCGCACATGTTGCCGAAACGCGTCGGGGTGCCGAAGATGACGGCATCTGCTGAGGCCAGCTCGTCGACGGTACAGACTGGCACATGAGCCAATGTCTGTTGGGCATCGACTGCACCCATTTTTTCGAGCACCTCGTCGGTCAGGGTTTCCGGGACGCGCCGCATAACCGCTTCTGCACCGGTAGTTTCATTTACGCCTTCAGCAATCGCCTCTGCCATTTTGTGAACATGACCATATGTCGAGTAATAAACGATCAGTACTTTCATGAAAAGATGCTCCTTTAAAAAGGCAGAGCCCCGTAAGAGGCTCTGCTGTTTACCGCCATGTCAGCGGATTACATTTGATTTTTGTTACCTATTATTTCGAAGCTCTGCCGTTAATCATGCCCTTATATCTTGCATTTGGCACCGGCGACACATCTGTTGATGAAGTAAGCAATGGTAATAATCGTCAGTGTTGTTCTTATCATAGGGCATCTTCCTTTCGTTTAGCCTGCTACATCGATCCCTGGATCACATCCCAGATTTTTATCTTTGTCTTCACACTCAAAATTTTTCTCGCGGGTATCAACGTGTCCTTCATTCTTGTCATCGGTGTAGTCCTGAACTTTTTCTTCGGCCATGATGTCACCTCTCTGGTTGGTTGTTTTGTTGATGATGGTGTTTCGTTTTGCCTGTTATCAATATACGGCATCGAGGGGATTCGGCAATGTGAGC
>DNTK01000146.1 GCA_003508755.1 Bacteroidales bacterium
AAAGCCTGTGCTAATCCGAAAACAAACGCATATTGACCCGTAACTGTCGGTTATACGAGACCGTTGTGTGTAATTACTAATACTGTACATTCATGAAATATATAGTCTTTTGGATTTCAATTTTATCGATTACAATGACTCTAAACAGTTGCGTAAAACATGAACAAAACTGGGATGATGTTAAATTAAATCAAGCAATAAATTTTGCAAACGAAATTGGGACATTCGGACTTGTGGTTCAAACCGATGGTGAAATCCTTGCATCCTATGGAGATATAGATTCTTTAAGCCGAGTTGCTTCAATCAGAAAAGCAATTTTAATGGCACTAGTCTCACAACATTTGGACAAAATTAATCTACAGTCTACTTTAGCAGATTTGAATGTTGATGATACCCCAATTCCATTAACAGACCTTCAAAAGCAGACTAAAGTTATTCACTTATTAAAAAGTACATCTGGAATTAATCATCCAATAGGTTCTCAGACTGGATTTATGAAAAGATTAAGGGATAGTTTATTGGGAAATGAACCAAATATTCCAGGAGCAAAATGGGCTTATAACAATTGGGATTATCATGCCCTTACAACTGTTTTCGAACAGGAAACTGGCATACCTTTAGGAGATGCTTTTAAAAATGGAATAGCTCGTCCATTGGGTATCAAGAGGTTTGATTCATTTTATAAAAAAGACACAACACTATCAATTCACCCAAAAGTCGGATTTAGATTATCAACACGAGATATGGCAAAATTTGGACAATTATTCCTCAACAATGGACAGTGGGATAAACAACAAGTTATTCCTAAATCATGGGTTGAAAGGATTACTCAAGACTATACAGAAACAGGAGTTAACGTTCCTGACCGATATGGTCACGGATATCTTTGGTGGATACCTAGTCCTAATTATGCTGGAGGACTACCCGTTGGCTCATTTATGGCCAATGGTTCTGGCGGCCAGCGCATTCTAGTGATTCCTGAATGGAAAATGGTGATTGCTCATAAGACGATGAATGAAGGACCTCGAGAAAAAAGAACTCGTGTAAGCACAAAACAGTTTGAACAATTGGTAAAGTTAATTAAGGAAAGTAAAAAATAACTACACACAACAATGCCTATAATTCATTGCTACTCCCCCATTAGGTTGGAGATTATTTCCTACATTTAAACTAAAATAATGGCATGAATGTTCCGGGGATGCAGCTAGCTTCGCTACCGGTTAGAAAACCAAAGCAGACCGGATTGGCCCCGAGTGCTCGGGACAGGCTGCTACGCTGCGCTGCTACTCGCAACGAAATCATAGCCGAAGCCGTTGGCTGTAATTTAAAACAATGAAGTACATTATCATATTTTGCCTTTTAATACCCTTGATTCTCTCTTCTCAAGAAAAGAAAATCAAATATCTGAATGAAAATTATCAGGAAATAGATAAAGACGAATTTTTAAATGGAAAAAGCTCAAAACAATATCTTGATTTGTATTTTGAGAGCGACACTTTAATTCAATGTTTACTAGTTCGAAGAAAACCAATTGGAAGATTAAATGAAAGCCAGTTTAACGAATTGAAAGAAAACTTGTCAATTAAAGACAAAATTGAAGACGATTTAATTGTGATTATTTATTATCCTGGAAAAGACAGATGCAATGGAATGGAAAGATATTCTACTTGGAATATTTTTGACAGAGATTATTTGAAAAAACTAAAAAAAATTAGTGATATAAGTCATCATTGGATTTATAAAGATGATGAAAACCTAAAATATTACTATCAAAAAAAAATAGATTGGAAAAAAGATAATAATCAATTTATCGAAAAGTTATTTTTCAAATATCATTATCCTTGTTTTAGTTGTGTTGTTATAGATTCAAAAGGAAACTATATTGCTTATTATGGGGAATTTGGAAAACAAACCGTTTGGGAAATTGCTGAAGAACTTAAAAGTATTTAATAAAAACTACAGCCAACAACGGCTATAATTCATTGCTACTGTTGGTTAACAAGAACAATATTTCCTACATTTAATACTTAAATAAAAAAAGGAATGATTTCGTTACGCTGTTTGCTACGCACGTGTGGAAAAAACAAGCAACGCTTCGCAAACCACCAACCGCAACGAAATCATAGCCCAGACCGTTGGCTACAAGCTCAAAAAACCATCAATAGTTACCGTTTTGGTAACTTTTTTATTATATTTGCGTCAAATAGGAATAAATTGAGGGTAATTGCAAAACGAACTATAAGGGATTTCTGGGAAAAGCATGCCGACTGTGAAGATCAGTTAAAAGCTTGGTACAGGGAGACCGAAAAGTCTGAATGGAAAAATATAAACGAATTAAAAAAGGATTATCCGAGTGCGAGCATATTAAAAAACAATAGAATTGTTTACAACATCAAAGGAAATCATTACCGATTGATAGTGAAATTCAACTTTGACTTCCAAATATGTTGGATAAGATTTATTGGCACGCACGCAGAGTATGACAAAATTGACGCAAACACTATTTGAATATGAAAATATCGCCCATAAGAAACGAAAAAGATTATCAGAACGCTCTTAAAAGATTAGAGGATATTTTTGATGCTAAAAAAGGAAGCCAAGAAGGTGACGAACTGGAAATCCTTTCAATTTTAATCGACAGATATGAAAATGAGCATTTCCCTATTGAACTGCCCGACCCTATTGAGGCAATTAAGTTTCGAATGGAACAAATGGGAATGAAGCAAAAAGACTTAGCAGAAGTTGTCGGATTTAAAAGCAGGGTAAGTGAAATTTTAAACAAGAAACGTAAACTGACCCTAGATATGATAAGAAAATTGAACACAACGCTTCGTATTCCAACCGAAGTGTTAGTTCAAGATTATTAAAAAAGCCAGTAGCCAACAATGGCTATAAGTAATTGCTTGTTCTCGCCTACTTCTGAAAATCCTCGCGGATTTTCAGTTTGGTGTGTACTTGCAAAGTTGAGTGCTAACCCACGCAACTACTCATAGCC
>DNTK01000391.1 GCA_003508755.1 Bacteroidales bacterium
GCTTTGTTTGATGACGATTGTGAACAGGCAGTAAAGAAAAGAGAAAATACAATTGTCACTGCAACCAAATAGAATAGATTTTTTTGTTTCATGATTAAGTTTTTAGAATTGAGTTCACTAAAAATATGAAATTTATCAGTATTATTAAGCACCCTTATTAGTTATTTAACATTAAATATTTAACACGAAACTTTTTAAGCTGTATAATTATGAAAATCAAAGTCTTAATTGCACTCACGAGCATGGCGCTATTTGCCTGCACAACTTCGAATAAAAAATCAGAAGTATCTATGGATATGGAAGAAAAGGTAAATCAATTTGCCGAATTCAAACTCGAGTCAAACATTGATGACCTGAGCTCCAATCAAAAAGACATGTTAAAGCTCTTCTTTGAGGTATCAGAAATTATGGACGATTTGTTTTGGATGCAGGCTTATGGAAGCAAAGACGAAGCGCTCGCATTAAGCAAGGATACTGATACACAAGAATTCATTAAAATTAATTACGGGCCATGGGAAAGACTAAACGGGAATGTGCCTTTTATTGATGGAGTCGGCGAAAAGCCGCTGGGTGCACAGTTCTACCCCGAAGATATGACCAAGAAAGAATTTGAAGAATTTGAATCGACTGATAAAGCATCATTATATACAATAGTTCGCAGAAATGAAGAAGGTGAACTATTAACTATTCCTTACAGTGTGGCTTATAAGGAACAATTAGAAAAAGCTTCCAAGCTACTGAAAAGAGCAGCAGAATTAGCAGAAGATCCAGGATTTAGAAAGTACCTCGAACTTCGCAGCGAAGCGCTGTTAAGTGATGACTACCTGGCCAGCGATTTAGCCTGGATGGATATGAAAACCAACCGAATCGACTTTGTTGTAGGACCTATAGAAAACTACGAAGATCGCTTGTACAATTACAAGGCTGCCTTTGAGGCTTATATTTTACTAAAAGACATGGAGTGGTCAAAAAAACTCGACAAGTTTGCCGGTCTGCTCCCTGAATTACAGAAAAAACTTCCGGTTGACCCTCAATATAAGGCAGAAGTTCCCGGTTCCAATTCCGATTTAGGAGCGTATGATGTTATTTATTATGCCGGAGATTGTAACGCTGGAAGTAAAACCATTGCCATTAACCTGCCCAACGACTCCCGTGTGCATGAAGCAAAAGGAAGTCGCCGTTTGCAGTTAAAGAATGCCATGCAAGCAAAATATGAAAAAATATTAGTTCCCATCACGAAACACCTGATAACAACCGAGCAGCAAAAAAATGTAACTTTCGATGCATTTTTTGAAAACACCATGCTGCATGAAGTTGCTCATGGAATTGGTATTAAGAAAACCATTACCACCGGCGAATCGGTTCGAAAAGCTATGAAAGATAAATCTTCTGCTCTTGAGGAGGGAAAAGCTGATATTCTGGGAATCTTTCTTGTGAAAGAATTAATCGAGATGGGTGAGCTTGAACGGGATCTGATGGATAACTATGTAACCTTTACTGCCGGTATATTCCGCTCTGTTCGCTTTGGTGCATCAAGTGCTCACGGAATAGCCAATTTAGTGCGATACAACTTCTTCAAAGAGAAAGAAGCATTTGCACGCGATGAAAATGGCGTATACACTGTGAATCCTGAAAAAATGCAGTTGGCAATTGACGAACTTTCCAATGTGATTTTAAAAATACAGGGCGATGGAGATTATGATGCCGCAGTTAACCTGGTTGAAAAGTATGGTGTCGTTGATGCTGAATTAGAAGCAGATCTGGCAGCCATTAATGCAAAGAAAATCCCTGTAGATATTGTATTTAATCAGGGAGCTCAATTAGCAGGAGTTGAAGATTAGAAGCCTGAAGCCTCTAAGTATGACAAAAAATAATCTCAGAATTGAGAGCAGCGGGACTTAGCTTTCTGTTGCTCTCATTTTTTAAGATTCCCCTTCCGGATCATTCTTTCTGAATTGAATAATTACCCCAACACAGCGTCTGTCATTGCCTTTTCCTTCGGGTACCGAAACCTCGATGATGAGATTTCTGGTGCTTTCATTTGAAAAAGTTACTGAAGAAGCAAACTCATCTGAGGCATTATCATAGATCACTGTTCGTGATTCGTTATCTTCCAGGATCCTGTATCGAATGTCACCAAACTTTCTGTGGGCACAAACCCCAATGTAATAATCCTCACCTCCATAAGCAACCATGTTAAGCTCTGATGTTTGACCTTGTTGAAAAAGTGCACTTTTAGACTGCCGGCTGTAGAAAAAGGTATAATCGGCATAAATACAATGGTATTGATGGTATCCGGTACAATCCTGAGCGTAAATCGACCCTATCGATAACAACAGGACCAGAAGAGTTGCAGTGGTTTTTCTTAGTTCCATAGCCTCTTATTTTTGAGTTATTTTCTTACGTGTATTCAGCGTAGCAGCTTTCAGGCGGTTGTATTGCTCCTCACTCATTTTAAGTTTATCTCCTCCGGCAATAATTAGTTTTCCGGAGTTATCGCGCGAAACTTTCGTTTCGATCTTTTCAGTAATAAGTTCGTTGTATACGGAACGAATTGCTGCTAATTCCTCCATTGTAATGGAAACATTCTTATCATCAGAATAGAGCGCTGAATACTCTAAAATATTTTCGAGCACAAATTTTTGATCTGCAATTTGCTGTACAATGGGATTGTCCGGATGAAAATCACCGGCAAGACTAAAAGAGAGGTAGAGTGCCTCGACGAAACCTCCAATAGATAAAATTGCAAACACCTTCTCGTTATCGTTTGATTCTAGATAATCGGATAAACTCACAAAAGCTTCTTCTGAAATTACTTTTAGTGAATCGGAATTAGTCAGGTTATCCTGAATTCTGCCCAGCAGTGCCCTATCAAAGGCAGATGATATTCTCAGCTTATCGCTTAATTCATAAATAACTTCGAAATACCGAATGGCTTCATTATGCTGCTCAAACAGCGATAAATATGCCAAATCGGCCACATATACACCTAAATTTAAAGCCTGCGCGCGTGAGTCAAAATATTGTTTTCCCTTATCCGGATTATTCATTAGATAGGGATTATATACAAGATTCTTGACATCAATAATGGCAAGCATCTCTTCGGGGGTCGGAAACCGGTGATACACATCCCTCAATTGTTCAGTTACCGCAGACCCCGACCATCCGGTTGTATCGGAAGCAGTTGTTGACTTTTTATTATCAACCTGTTTGCAAGCAGTAACCAGGAGTATTAAAACGATAAAAACAGCCAGCTTATTCATTCGATTCGTATTTTTTATTCTAATTTATAAATAAAGTTTTAGTTATGAACTTACTTTCTGAGTAATGGTTTAAGGGTATCTTTGACACGCTTCTTACCCCGGGAAACATACCCCGAAATGGTTTCCCTGTTTATGCGGGCATATATCATTGGGAATACCTGGTAAATAAGGGTAAAATAAAATACCAGCCCCATTAATAGCAGCATGGTTAAATTAAACCAATAGGTATCTATATAAAAGTTACCGATTCTTTTTACCGGAGCAAAGAAATGAGCCCTTCCATAATTCACTTCCGGGAAATGGTAAATTGGTTCAACTTTTCTGATAATCTTATCTTCGCTAACCAGAACCTTGGTCCTATCTGATTTATTCAGCACAATCTCTGCCAGTTTTTCGTTGTAATGTCTATCCCTCAGTTCGAGAAGTTTGTCCTTACCACCGAGCTCCTTTTCGATCTGAAAAAACTTCAGGTCTTTGGCATCTATCGCATTCGAAAGTCGAGAGATATATAGCTCACGAGCGCAATTAACTGAACGCTCAATTCCGCTGAATACAGAAATGTTAAATTGTTCCGGATTTATTTGTGCTTTATTCCCAAAGCAATCCGGCACCAGCTTATTGAGTCGAACTAGCTCGTTGTTGATTAAATCAATATCCTTAAGTAATTGATTTTTTTGACCCGGATCAGTGGCAATCCTTTTCATTTCGCTCATTACATTCTGAATTTCAGGCAAATAATAATTTAGCATAAAAGAAGCCTGACTTTCTTCCAATTCATACTCAAATATCAGTTTCTGGTATGAATTCTTAGAATACTGATGCACCATTAATGATTCATATGCCCAACGCGAAGGCATAATATCTCCAACCAGCGGTACATTTTCACTATCTGTTAATTTTTGATTGAGCTTATCAAAGCGAATCATTGCACCCCCCAATAATATTTGAGGCACAAGCAAAACAGGAATTAAAATATAAATGGCCACAACAGATTTTAGTGTTGCCGATACATTTAACCCCACCATACCGGATACCATGGAGGCAATCCAAAGGGTTAACCAAAAATGGAAGAACATACCTTCTATTTTAAGTAAACTATTACCAATAGCCACGAAAAGGGCAACTTGTAGGGCTAAAATTGCACCGAGAAAAAATACCTTTGAATTAAAATAACTAAATCTACTCAAATTGAGAAAGGCCTCGCGTTTAAGAATCTTTCTGTCACGTATAATATCTTCGGCACTTAACATTAATCCCAGGAAAATAGAAACAACCACTCCCATAAATATATAAACGGGTATGTTAATGTTGCCACTAAAAATATATTCATTTGCATTGTCAGAACTGCCGGCCTTATATTTGGTGAACCAGCTTAATATAAATGCAAGTACCGGCGCTTCGAAAAGGTTAATCAGCATAAACTGTCTGTCGCTTAGCTTGGTTAAAAAATTGCGCAGACTAAATATTTTAAATTGTTCCAACCGCTTTGGAATATGAAAATCAATCTTGGGAATATCAGACTTTATTTCAATTGATGAACCTAGCTCCTTTCGTTGGGTTGTATTGTAATTTTTAAACCATTCCTTTGAATCTACTTGTCGAACCGGAATGTATTCCCCAAATTCGTTTACTTTGCGTGCCTCTAAAATCTGAAGGATTTGTTCCGGATTTAAGTTACCACAGGTAGGGCATTCGCCCTCTTCTGCATTAACCAGTTTATTGTATTTTTTGAAATATACCAACGAGTCCTGTGGATTACCATTGTAAACAAATCGACCACCACTGTCGAGTACAATTAGCTTATCTAATTGCTTAAAGACATCATTCGATGGTTGATGAATATTGACAATTACCAGTTTCCCTTTTAAGCTTTGATGCTTTAATAAGTCAATCACCTTGTCAGAGTCTGTCGATGACAAACCTGAAGTGGGCTCATCAACAAAAAGCACATAGGGTTCTCGAATCAATTCAAGGGCAATATTCAGGCGTTTACGCTGCCCTCCACTAATGTATTTATTTATTGGGCTGCCGACCTTAAGATCCCGTACTGAAGATAAATCGAGACTGCTTAAAACCCGTTGAACTTTTCGGAGAATTTTTTCACGAGAAAAATCCTTGAAGCAAAGCCTTGCATTGAAATACAGATTTTGAAAAACAGTTAATTCCTCAATTAATAAATCATCCTGTGGCACATATCCAATTAAACCTTCAATGGCCTCTTGCTCGGTATGAACATTGTAACCGTTAAGTAAAACTTTACCCGTGGTTGGCTGAAGATTGCCATTGAGCAAATTTAACAGTGTTGATTTACCTACACCGCTGCCTCCCATTATTCCAATAAGCTGCCCCGATTGCTCTGATAAATTAAATGAATCTATCCCTACCTCTCCGGAAGGGAACAGATAACTCGTATCCTTAGCAGAAAAGATTACTTTTTCAAAGGAATCGTCATGTAAAAAAGTCTTTATAATATCGTTGTAATAGAGTGCTCCCAGCAATGGATTCTTAAGCACCCCACCCTTTTCCAGGGTATAGGTTTGATTAAGAATTAGGGGTCGGTCATTGAAATAGACCTGATCGTCCTTGTCGATTTGCTTGAATAAACACACATTTATCGATTCAATAAACAAGAATACTATTTGACCCTTGAGAAATTCGCGGTAAATAAATTTGTATTCCGGAGATACCGGTGTATTTGAAACGAAAAGAACATTTTTTTATGGTAGATATCCTCATGGCGCTTAAGTACAAAGTATAAGCAATCGTTAAACAAGTGCTCATCGATTTTAAACGCTGAAGCAATCGTTTTAATAAAATCGATATCTTCTAGAGTTTTATGGCCTGTTGAGGAAATTATTTCGAGAATATGTGTGAGTATGAAAATCTTTTGCCTATTGGTGAGGTAGTTATTAGCCTCCTCGCATATTATCATGGCCTTAACCGAAAGAAGCGACAATTGCTTTTCTCCGGTTTTGTTCTCTCTTTCGCGCATGCTATTGTGGTAGAAGTCATACATGATAAGGTATTTCCGCACATGATCCTGACGAACTATAAGGCTCAAATAGCCTTCCACAACTTTGCGGGCTATTCCTATTTCATCAATGCTATGTACTTGCGAAACTATTGCAAATAAGCGCATTAAAGATTTAAGAACGGTTTCCTTCATGCTTTAATATTTAAACAACACAACTTAAGACTTTATATTATAATAAACAAAGCTGGTTTTTAACAATTTAACCTATTTTAAAATTCGCTACATTTACGGAGTAACACTTTTATCTAACCATGTCGAAAGGGAAAATTTTAATTGTTGATGATGAAATGGTAGGTCGCCAGCTTTTGCAGGCACTGTTGATTGTTGAGGGATATGAACCATTTTTGGCTAAAAGTGGCAGGGAAGCACTGGAATTAGTGAACCAGGTATATCCAGACTTAATTCTTATGGATATTATGATGCCTGATATGAATGGTTATCAGACCATTAAAGAATTAAAAAAAGACAATAAACTAAAAAAAACACCTGTTGTAATAATTTCAGCCCTGGACGATCGCGACTCAAAATCCAGAGGGCTAAATGTCGGTGCATCTGACTTTATATCCAAACCCTACGAAAGTGAAAAGGTTTTGACAATAATTAAAGAACATCTGCCTGATCATTTAAAATAGGTGGTTTTCTTTAGAATTAATTAAACCTTGAGTGGATTTTATTCATCAGAAATATGATGTGTGCAGTTTTAAAATATTTTAACTAGTAAAACATCTTTATTCTTTATTTATTTGAGTTTAATTACATTGGGCGATTTAAATATCAGGCAGTTTTGATAGATGGTTTTCGAGTACATATAATTATTTCACTATTTTCAGTTTGCTTGTGTTCGCAGGCACAATTTGCCGATAGCAGCGATTACATGAAAAATATCTTTCCTTCTGATACAAGCAAGAACTTTCAGCATGAATCCATTGACATGAACTATTTCTTTGATAAAGAAAAGAGTGATATCTTTTATGACTCGCTTCTGAAAAAAGCGAACAGGAGAAATTGGTCAAAAGAGCTGCATAGTTTAATTATTCGATCTGCATCTGCAGAAAAAGCTACTGAAGAAAAAGGGGAAAACAGAGCCGATAAATTTAAACAATACCAAAAAAAAACCATTCGCAAAATTATTATCAGGCAACTCGATGTTTTTGGTCCCACCATTCTTGACACAACAGGCAAGCCCAGGCACTGGGTTGAACGAACATTAAATTCTTTGCACATACCTACCAACCACAGAGTAATCGAAAATAACCTTCTTATTGACGAAGGTGAGCGTATCGATCCTTTTATTATTGCTGATAATGAGCGTATTCTAAGAAACATCCCCAGCTTGCAAGATGTAAGAATCTATTTATTGCCCATAGATGGTAATTCTGATTATGTGGATGTATTAATACTTACAAAAGATGTTATGGCTTTTGGTTTTAGCTGGGAAATATTTGATGTTTCCTACGGTCAGGCAGCTTTATGGAACTCCAACATGCTTGGTTTAGGCCACACGATGAAATATACCGCATTTTATAATCTCAATCGCGAACCAAAATATGGTTATAACATTAACTATAAAATCAACAACCTAAGCAATACCTTCACAAGCCTCGAGCTTTCGCATACAAACAGACGGGAACTAAAGAGTTCAAATGTGCAGCTTAGCCGCAATTTTATATCCCCGGCTATTCGCTTTGGGGGAGGGTTTGGCTATGGAAACGTCAGAAAACTTTTTAATCTGGAGACCATCGATACCACTTTTCCTGATATTGTTTCCGATTATGAATACTACGATGCCTGGGGTGGTTATTCCTATCC
>DNTK01000443.1 GCA_003508755.1 Bacteroidales bacterium
TGCTAGATCTCACCATAACGGAGGTTGTGGCTATATTTGGAGCTATTTTTTTGGTAGTTGCCCCATTCGTGATCAACGCAGGTCTGGCAAAACAAAATAGCAAGTCGGTTAATACCATCCTCATCCTAACATTCATCTTCGGCTGGATAGTCACCCTTATTCTTTTGGGAGCCTTGAAAAATGAGAATTTTCGTTCAAGATCAAGGCGCGAGGAAAATTTTACCGCAGGCATATGACTGATATTCCGAGGATAAAATTTTTTGAGCAACGCGGAGATTGGGCGAAAAGGCCATTTTGCAAGGCTCCCTTATGTTCTTTCCAATTCAACCGGGAGAGTCAATCTCCAGATTGACCAATGATCAATAACGACGAATAAGAACATGCCACCAACAAGACCATTTCTTATCCATTAACGAAAACCCTTCAACCACGCAGTATCGCAATAAGACAAAAAACGATACCTCCTATTGCTAGCGCCATCCATCATATTGAATTTTCCAATAAGCAATCTTTCGGCACGCCTGGGTTTGAGCTTTGCCCTATCTTATGGTATACTTGTTTTGATAATAACTGGCCTTGCAGTAGAATGAGACCTAAGAGAATGAGATTTTTCTTCAAGATATGTGCGAAGGTTAAATTTTCAGTATCACATAATTTGCATTAAAAAATATTTTCTACACAGAGGTTGCAATCAAGGTAATATATATACTCTTTTAATATCCGTAAAAAATCCATATTCTGCTATCAAATTCCTATTTATTATTCTTTCGTAACCAGTAAGATATTATGAAAACAAATCAAGTGCTTCGAATCATATGCATTTTCATTGGGATTTATTATTTTATTCAATTCCTGTTTGGCTTAACGGGAGTGGGTATGTTTTTCAGCTTGAAAGATAATGAATACATCTCAAGGGAAGCACAGATATTTTGGGGCATTATAAGTCTTTTCATCATGTTATTTGTTGGAATTGTATTCTTCTTTGGTAATAGAAGTATTGTTAGATTAATTGAATTGTGTACAAATATAAATAGTAATAATCTTGAAAATCCCTCAAATTTTTCTCCCAACCTATCTATCTATATAATCATCGTTGGTTTATTCTATTTCGTAAATTCTCTGACAACTATTGTATCTATGTTTCCAGAGATTTTGTCAATGGATACATCGTTTGTTTCAAATTGGTATTGGTGGAACCAGACTGGCTCGGGTATTGTTGGCCTTATTATTTCAATATTTTTCATTTTCAAAAGTGACACTATCGAATCCTTCATTACATCAAGAATGAGCAACAATTCACATGATAAATTTTAGAAATAATTGACACGTATTTTTGCTATTTCTTTCTCAATTATGATAACGGGCAAAGAGCACTGATGAAAATCGATAATGAAAAACAGCACAAGATAGAACAGAGATTACTAAAACAAGAGAAATATCTTCTTCACTCGAAGAAAGTTTGCATTCAATTATTAGTATTCATTCCAATACTTTATCTATTTTTAATATTTACAAGAGATAAATTTTTAGATGATGAAAACCTATTATTTCCTACTTATTTAATCCCTATATTTTTATTTTGGTATTGGGAAATATCTCTTAAGCTAAAACATATCAATACGATTAGATTTTATCGAGAAAAATTGAATTCATCATAAACTGATGCAATACTTAAATATAAATTATCATTACAAATCAAAAAATAGCACTATTATAAATATACTTGATAGGCTAGTAATTAATCGGATAAATGTTTCATTTATTCTATTAATTCTATTCTTTTTTATATATCCTTTTTCTTTATTATTATTTGAAGGTAATATTGCAATCATACTTCCCATAATTTATGTTTTGCTTTTACTAGCCTGGATCATATTCAGTTCATTAAAGAAAACGCGATTAGTAGAATCTGGCGCTGCCTCAGAGGGGTATAAAGATTTAGGTGAGGAATCTGGTGGCTTTTTTAGAAAAGGAAGTTTTCTAGAAAAACTTTTTGCCGCCTTTGCAATGGCCATTGCTCTACTCATAATTGAAGTAACACTATTAATACTATTATTTTATCCATTTATGTCTGAACTTGCAGGATCAAAAGGGTTTCCTCTTATCATTACTGTAAAATTTCTAGGTTTTATATTCTTATCATATCTAATTGTAAAAGGGAAATTAAAATAGCAAAAAGAAATACAATTTTTACCAGTAGTCTTTACTAAAATTTGTGGACCCGAAGCAAGGCAAGCGTAATTTTTTATTATTCTGTTCACACTTAACTTTTTTCCCAAGCTTGAGCTTCGACTCATATCTATTTATGCCTCAACATTACTGAATCAGCCAGAACACTACTCCATGCTCATTCAGCACACCTCACGCGGGCTTTATTGTCCGGCCGGTGATTTTTATATTGACCCGTGGCTGCCGGTTCCTCGGGCCGTTATTACCCATGCCCATGGTGATCATGCCCGGTTTGGCTGCGATTCGTATCTCTGTGCGGCGCCGGGCGTAGAACCGCTTTCTTTGCGCGTGGAAGGAACCATCCAGCCCATTGGTTATGGTGAGCAGATCAGTATCAACGGGGTCAGGGTTTCACTGCATCCTGCCGGGCATGTGCTGGGCTCCGCCCAGGTAAGAGTGGAGGTGAAAGGCGAGGTATGGGTTGTTTCAGGCGATTACAAACGTGAACCTGATCCTACCTGTGCACCGTTTGAGGTCGTTTCCTGCCACACCTTCATTACCGAATCGACCTTTGGGTTGCCGGT
>DNTK01000007.1 GCA_003508755.1 Bacteroidales bacterium
AGATCGCATTACAAATGGATGGCAACCTGCCAATTTGGTTATTTTGGCTGCGCGTCCTGCCATGGGTAAAACAGCTTTTGTGCTATCCATGGCGCGCAACATGGCGGTAGAGCATAACAAGGGGGTTGCCATTTTCAGCCTGGAAATGTCGAGTATCGAGTTGGTAAACCGGCTTATTTCTTCTGAGGCAGAATTAGCATCAAATAAGATTCGCACCGGACAACTAAACGAGGATGAATGGCAAAAACTGGAGTATCGGGCCCGACGCCTGGAGGAAGCGCCGATTTTCATTGATGATACACCAGCCATTTCAATTTTTGAATTGCGGGCGAAATGTCGTCGATTAAAACGCCAACACGATATTGACATCGTTGTGATTGATTATTTACAGTTGATGACGGGTCCCCCAGAATCGAAAGGTAACCGCGAACAGGAGGTAAGTAGTATTTCGCGCGCATTAAAAGGAATTGCAAAAGAACTCGATATCCCGATAATCTGTCTTTCGCAGCTGAATCGCTCGGTAGAAGCGCGTCCCGATAAGCGACCCCAACTTTCCGATCTCCGGGAATCAGGAGCAATTGAACAGGATGCGGATATTGTCTCCTTCATTCACCGCCCGGAATATTACGGATTTACCGAAGACGAAAACCAGATGTCGCTGCGCGGAATTGCCGAGATAATACTGGCAAAACACAGAGCAGGTTCCATTGGTGATGTGCGTCTGAGATTTGTGGCTGAATTTACCAAGTTTGTTGAGCTGGAAGAAACCTTTGTAAGTGCCCTTACAACAGATGACAATTCTGAACCTGTCATACAAACTTTCGGTTCCAAAATGAATGAAGACAAAGATTCGGCCGATAAGTCTGTAAGCAACGACGACCTGCTATCAAATACAGGATTCTCGGAAGAAGTTCCCTTTTGATCTTTATTTCCTTGTATAGGATAACATTACAGCTCCTGATTTGTACGATTCAGCTTTAATCAACTTAAACGGTGTTTCTTTTATCTTATCGGCAAACAAGGAAATCCCACTACCCAAAACGACAGGGATCATAAAAATCATCATTTCATCAAGGGCATTTAAGTTTATAAACTGAGCAATTACCTTGCTGCCACCTACAATCCATATGTTTTTCGAACTTGCTGATTTTAATTGCTCAATTATAGGTGCATTTATGGCATTGAGTACATAAGTTTCGGTTGTTAGCACCTTAAAATCGCTCTGCGAAGTAAGCACAAAGGTTTTATAATCTTTGTACGGCCAATCAACATCGAACCCCATGATCTCGTCATAGGTTTTTCTACCCATTACCAGGATATCAATATTCTGAATAAAGGCATGGTACCCATAGTCTGAATTATCTGGGTTGGGGAAGTTATTCAACCAATCAAGCGAATGGTTTTCACGCGCAATGTACCCATCAAGGGAACAGGCAATGTAGAGTTTTATTTGTGCCATTTAAAATGTTAAATCTACAAAATAATCATCGTCATTTTATAAAAATAAAACACATTCGCTGTCATTTTTTCATTTATAAACGTCATTTTTTCAGTATTCAAATCACCACTATGTCATTATTGCAGAGGTGTTTACAAGTAAAACACCCAAAATAATTTATTATGAAAACAGAAAGCGCTATCATTCAAGCAGGTAACATTTTTTAACACTTCCCATGAAAAAGTGTGGCATTTTTTTTGGGATTAATTGCTCAACTAAAATTCGAATGTTTAACCCGCTTGCACTGCAAATTATGGCAGTACAGCAAAATTATTGGAGGATGCGCTATGACACTAGCAAGATTATCAAACCGTACCATGCCATCTTTTCCTTCATTAATTGACAGATTTTTCGATGGAGAATTGATGGATTGGAATCGCTCGAATTTCTCGAGTACAGATACTACATTGCCTGCAGTAAACGTAAAAGAAAACGATAATGAATTTATGATTGACGTTGCTGCACCCGGTCTGAGTAAAGACGATTTTAAAGTGAATTATGATAACGGCCGGTTAACCATCTCTTCTGAAAAGAAAAACGAATTGGAAGAAAAAGATGGCGACAAAATCACACGTCGTGAGTTTAGTTATGAATCATTCCAACGCTCCTTTACAGTGGCTGAAAATGTGGTAGATGCCGAAAAAATAGCAGCCAACTACAAAGACGGAATTCTTCACATTTCCTTACCAAAACGTGAAGAAGTAAAACCTAAACCTGCGAAAGAAATCAGTATTAAGTAAGGTGTGGAACAGGGAACCGGTATTAGCCGGTTCCCATTTCAATTTATACTGCTCAATAAGTATGTATTGCCGTTACGGTAATCGAAAAGAAGCCAGCAATTGGTTGATTATTAGCTATCAAGCATAGATAAAGCATTTAATTTAAAATGCAGTTCTTTGAATTATACGACATTTTTTAATTACCCTTCCGTCTTCATCCTGCAGCAATTACTTCGGCAGATGAGTAATGCGGAACAGAAAACGTATTGCACTATGTTGGAACATCAAAAGAAAGTTTTGGAGGCAGTAAGCTATGATAATAAATTATTTAAAAAAGAGCTAATCAAGTCGCAAGCATGGTTAAATATCCATGACCAAACAAAACTCCGACTATGGGTAAAGCAAAAGTTTTATCAGCAACATGCCGATACCATCAATGAAATTCTTAATACGAAATATGATTACGCCTCTTAAAATTGCGCTAATTCAGGTTCCTGAATTCAGCAGGTGTCATACCGGTTTTCTTTTTAAACATTTTGCTAAAATACTGCGGATATTCAAAGCCAAGGTCATAGGCAATTTCACTTACCGTAACATGTGTACTAAGCAAAAGGTTTTTAGCTTCTTCGATGAGGTAATAGTGAATGTGTTCCTGTGCATTTTTACCGGTTTCCTTTTTCAAAAGATCACTCAGATAATTCGCAGATAAATTGAGCTTATCGGCGCAGAATTTTACAGAAGGCAATCCTTTCTGCTTTATTTCTTCTGAACCGAAATAATTAATCACGATGTTTTCGAATTTAGCAAGGATATCCTTGTTGTTGTTTTTGCGGGTTATGAATTGTCTGTCGTAAAAACGGGTGCAGTAATTTAGCAGGAGTTCTATGTTTGAGACGATGAGTGACTGGCTGTGCTTATCGATATTTTGATCGAGCTCGTATTCTATTTTTGAAATAATGTCGGCTAGTAACTGCTTTTCCTTTTCGGAAAGGTGCAGGGCTTCGTGTGTATCGTAAGAAAAAAAGGTAAAATCACGCATTTTACTGGCAAGCGACGTACCACGAAGTAAATCCGGATGAAAAAACAATCCCCAGCCAATTATGGGCTCTTCCTGCTCCTTTGGTTCGGGTTCGTTCTCCATTTCAATCACTTGTTCTGGAGCTATAAATACCAGGGTACCTTCTTCAAAATCGTAATATTGCCTTCCATATTTTAGGTTACTATGGCAGCGGTTCTTTAGCATGACAGAATAAAAACTGGAAGTTAATTTAGGTGATTCAGTATTATAGCCATCCATTTTTGTAAAATCCACTACAGTAACCAACGGGTGTTTGGTCGTATCCTGCTGCATCAGTTTATTGAGCTGTGCAATGCTTTCTATTTTGAATATGTCCCTCACAACTAACGCTTTTTAGTATTTATTTAAAAGTAACTTTTGTAATTGCCTCTGACAATTCCCAGAGTTTTTTTGCATCTTCCATGCTATGGGAAGCGTTATTTGATTCAACAACCACAGGATAACCCTTCATTCCCCGATGCGGGCCATAATATTCAGCAGGTTTTACAGCAGGATCGGCGGCTGCTCTAATTTGAGGAAGGGCACCCCAATCCTGACTTTGAGTAATTAATTTTGCCAAAGGCATAAGTAGTTTAAAGGAGATTTTTGTTCGCATATACCTGTCGAGATTCGTTTTCGATATTCCAGGATGTGTAGCCAGTGCCATGGCATCTATTTTATGGGTATCGAACCAGCGTTGCAACTCATAGGTAAAAAGCAGGTTAGACAACTTTGAGCGGCTGTAAGATTTCATGGGGGTATAACCTTTACCATTCTCAAACAATGGATTGTTGAAGTCCATTTTACCCCATTTGTGGGCCATACTGCTCACATTCACAACCCGCGATTTTGGAGTAGCCTTAATTAGATCCATTAACTGTCCGGTTAGAGCAAAATGACCATAATGATTGGTTCCGTTTTGAGCTTCGAGCCCATCATTTGTGGTAAAATAGGGGGTGGACATAATGCCGGCATTATTAAGCAATACATTTAGCTGTGTGTAGTTATGTTTTATTTCAGTTGCGAATTTTTCGATCGAGGCAAGATCCATTAAATCGAGCTTTTTAACTACTATTTTAGCATCAGGAGCCTGTGCCAGTAATTCTGCTTTGGCAGCCTCCCCCTTTTCAGTATTGCGACAAGCCAAAATTACCTCCGCGTTCTTTTCTGCAAATGCTTTAACCGATTCATATCCCAATCCGCTGTTGCCTCCGGTTACGATTATAATTTTTCCTGATAAATCAGGCATGTTATCTGTTGTCCAATTATCATGTTTCATGGTATGATGTATTAATATTTTTAAAGGTATGCAAACAAAAAATTACTAATGACTGTATAGAATATCTTTATTTTCCAGGATAGTTTTTTTATAGCCCTGCAAACCGATATTAAAAATAGCTTTTGCTAATTTCTCCGAAGTAATAACACCGTTGGGCATGATTCGTTTTAAAAACGGGTACAATTTTCTTGAGAGCCGGTAACTAAAATTTGGTTCAACCCTCGGGGTAACAGGATAGATGTATCCGGGCCGGAAAATGTACAAACCTGTAAATTGCTTTGCGATAAGATAGTTTTCAGCCATTCCTTTATCTCTGGCAAACATCATACGGCTTTTTTCTTTTGTATCTGCCCCTGCGCCGCTCAAGAAACAAACCACTGCATGTGGACTTTTCTTTTTCAAGTTATCTGCAAAGGCTATTGTATAATCAACCGTAATTTCCCTGAACCTATCCCGTGTTACCTGTCCCGTATAAACGCCAATGCAATAATAAGCGATATCAACCTGCTCGAAATAGTTTTCGAGGCCTGCAAGATTTCCAAAATCATTAACCGTAACCTCAGTTAATTTACGATGAGAAATTCCTGTGGTTCTTCTCGATAGCACGACAACTGAACTAATTTCTGAAGAAGTCAGGCATTCGTTTAATACCAATCTTCCTACCATTCCCGTTGCACCTGTTATGATTACTCTTTTACCCATGATATGTACCTGCTTGTTCGATAAGTCTAGACTTAATTAATTTCCTGCATTTGCCGAACGGTTTTCAATTTCATTTTCTTTGACATAAAAGGCAACATCGACAACATTGCTCTTTGCATTGGTTTAAGTCCTGATATAATATCAAGTTTACCTTTTAGCATGGCATTATAACCATCTTCTGCAACAGTTCGGGCGCTTGCGGGCTTTTTAAAGAGGGAAGTTTTATCCATTCCGGATACCGCTCCGAAATCTGTTTCGGTGGCGCCAGGCATTAAATTGGTAACGGTAACTTTCGTATCATGAAGTTCCTCGGCAATGGCATTACTAAAGAAAGTAACATACGCTTTTGTGGCATAATAGACAGCCTGCAGCGGACCAGGCATATAACTGGCCGTTGACGAAACGTTTAGAACCTTACCACGATTCCGCGCAACAAAATCTGGCAGAAAAAAACGTGTTAAAGCGGTCAGTGCCGTAATATTTAAGTTTATCATCATCAGATCTTTTTCCCAATCCCGCTCATGAAATTTGCCATGTCCACCAAAACCTGCATTGTTAATAAGGTACTCCACTTCTATTCCGGCCGATTTAACTTCGTCGTAGACTTCTTTTGGTGCTGCGGATTTGCTTAAATCCTTTGTAATTGTTTTTACTTGTACGTTATACTTGTTCTCCAAATCGCTTTTGATTTCTTTCAGTTTTTGTTGATTTCTGGCAACAATCACCAAATCGTAACCCTTTTCTGCGTGTATATAGGCCAACTCTTTTCCAATACCCGATGAGGCTCCTGTTATTAATGCTACATTGTTTTTCATAATATTCTGGTTTTAATTTTTATTTACGCTTGCTTTGCAATACATGGTTCTTAATAGATAATTACTATTTTGATGAGACAAAAGTAAATTGTATAAAGGAGTAACAAATAATACTAATTACTGTTGCTTGTATACTTTTTACTTAATCCACAGATTCGAAAGATATTTTGTACGACAATACTGCGAAACGAGAAAGCCATAGCATAAAAAACTTTCGCTTTAGCTCTTTGGCAGTAGATACATTAATATTTCTTGCGCTTTGATTAATTTCTTAAAATTCATAACTTATAATCATAAATCCTTTTTATCCAGATGCAATGAATTACAGAAAATTAGGCAAAACCGGATTTGAAGTTTCCGAATTAAGCTTGGGCACCTGGCAATTGGGCGGTCGCTGGGGTGAAAAATTTAACAACGAAACCGCCGATTCCATTTTAAATAATGCCATCGATAAGGGAATAAATTTCTTCGATACCGCCGATATTTACAACAATGGTAAGAGCGAAGAAGCTATTGGACGTATAGTAAAAAAGAGGTCGGAACGAGTGTATGTAGGCACAAAATGTGGTAGGCAGCTTGTTCCCCACGTTACGAAAAAATATACCGTAAAAGTGCTTCGCAAGTTTGTAGAAGATAGTTTAAAGCGCTTGCAACTTGATTGCCTGGATCTAATTCAATTGCATTGCCCACCTACCGAAGTCTATTATCGGCCAGAAATATTTGAGTTATTTAATCAGTTAAAGCTAGAAGGTAAAATTCTGCACCTGGGAGTAAGTGTCGAAAAAGTGGAAGAAGCTCTAAAGGCAATAGAGTTTGAAAACGTAGCCAGTATTCAGATTATATTTAATATGTTTCGTCAGCGGCCGGCCGAGAAACTTTTCGCTGAAGCAGAAAAGAAGCAGGTTGGAATAATTGCACGCGTTCCTTTAGCCAGCGGTTTATTAACAGGTACGTATTATCCACACAAGAAATTTCATTCAGGCGATCACCGCAATTTTAACAGAAAAGGAAAGGTATTTGATCGAGGCGAAACCTTTTCAGGCATCGATTATGAAACAGGTTTAGAAGCGGTTGAAGCGTTGCGCGAACATTTCCCCGATGTAGATAATTTATCTGCCTTCGCACTGAAATGGATGTTGATGCACGAGCAGGTTTCGTGTATTATTCCCGGTGCATCACGCAAAGAGCAATTACTTCAAAATATGGCCGTTGAAGAACTCGATGATTTAACAACTGAACAAATGCGGGGAGTAAAAAGAGTATATGATGAATACATCAAGGAAGAAGTGCACCATCTCTGGTAAACAAGAATGAGGTTAAGACTAAGGTTAATACAAGGCTGAAAAATGCGTAATTAATCTTAGTCTCAACTCAAATCTTAATAGTAATTAAACGCAAAAATAGTTTCGCCATCGTAGGAGCCATTCAAGATGGAGAGCATGGCTTCATTGTCGTTTAATATTTCAACGGCTTTAATTATTTCAGGATCATCATGGATACCTGCAATGATTCTCCCTTTTTGGAAATAGTAGCGACTTACAATTTCATCGCGCAAAAGCTCTTTAATTTCCGGTTTAAAGGTATTCAGGTCTTTTTCTAAATCGCCATGCAGATGTTCCTCCAGTGCATTCAGCTCGTTTTCGATTTTTTCATAATACCCCTCAAGTTTGGTGGTATTAATAAGTTCTTTGAGTTGTTCGCTGCTTTCGGTATTGTAATCGAACTCTTTATCAGCTAAATAAGTTTTAAAATCGCTGTAGATTTCATCCGATATTTCAAAGAGATTGGCTTCGGCAATGGATGGATTCTTTGACGCAAACTCTGTGGCAAAATTAAAGATATGATTTTGTGTAAAAGCTGCCACGGTTATATTTCCCGGACCATCGCTCTGTATTTTTATGTCTGGCTCAATACCACCACCATCAAATACACTGCGGCCATTATTGGTTTTGAATTCCGAAATGAGTGAATCTGGTATGTAACCTACACTGCCGTCTTCGTTCCGGTGAGCATAATCAAGCGCCTGTATGCATCTGCCACTTGGAATGTAATATTTGGCTGTGGTTATTTTCAAATGAGCATCGTAACTGAGTGGTCGGGTTGTTTGCACCAAACCTTTACCAAATGTTTTCTGGCCAATTACAACCGCTCTGTCGAGATCTTGCAATGCACCAGCAACAATTTCGGAAGCGGAAGCGGATGCACGGTTTACCAATACTACAACTGGCATAGTTGTATCCACGGGGTTGTATTTTGTCTTATACGTTTTATCCCATTGCTGAACTTTACCACGTGTGCTTACAATTTCCTGATTCTTGGGTACCCACAGATTGGCAACGTTAACAGCTTCGGCCAGCAAGCCTCCTGGGTTTGAGCGTAAATCGAGAATGACTGATGTGGCACCTTTATCAATTAGGTCCAGATACGCATCTTTCACATCCTTGCCGGCATTCTTCATAAAATTGCCAAGGATAATATACCCCACATAATTGTCAAGCAGTCCGTAGTAGGGTACATTTGGGATGCTTACCTGTTCGCGCTTAAAGGTTTTGGTAATGAGGGATTCTTCACCAATCCGCTTAAGCTTAAGAACAACCTCTGTGTTGGGTGTTCCTTTTAGCAATTGACTTACTTCACTGATACTTTTGCCTTTTGTGTTAACACCATTTATTGATACGAGCGTATCACCTGCCCGTAAATCATTTTCTTGTGCCGGAAAGCCTTCATAAGGTTCAGATATAATTGTATATTCGCCAGCCTTTCGGATAAGTGCTCCAATACCACCATATTTACCGGTTGTCATAAACTTAAAATCATCAACATCTTCAGCAGGGATATAAGTTGTGTAAGGATCGAGTGACTCCAACATGCCCTCTATACTTGAATTTATGAGTTCTTCGGGTTCGGCGCCATCCACATACAAGGTATGTACCTCGCGAAACAGGGAAATAAATATATCCAGGTTACGTGTAATCTCGAAAGCAGGATTTTTAAACGAAAAAACCCCGAGCGATAAAATCACCAGTGAAAGAGATATTATCAATATTTTTCCTTTTTTGCCTAAAATGCTCTTAAACTTATTCATAAACGTATCCTTCGTTTCTTTTAAAATCGCTGCAACATGCAGCCATGGTAAAATTACTTAAAATAAATTATTTGGTGTAAATTCTGTTGGGATATCTATTTATTAAAGTGCATCAGTAATTTTTTGTTCAATTTCGTTTGATGACAAATAGTATTTACGCTTTAGC
>DNTK01000378.1 GCA_003508755.1 Bacteroidales bacterium
CTCATGGAGCTTCCGGTACCTTCGCAGATTCGGCCCTTGCGGTTACAACGTTCAGTGGATTTAACTATGGACAAACAAAGATTTCATGGAACCTTACAAGCAGGCTTGAAATATGTCCAGTATCGTCAGACACCCTGTTCATTCAACGCGATCAGAATCCCGGAATTGCCAATGCCGGAATGGACAAGGCATTTTGCCTGGTCACACAGGATACACTCCAGGGTAATTTACCCGTTGTTGGAAACGGCAGCTGGAATGTCATTTCCAACCCTTCGGCTACACCTCCTGCATTTTCTCCCAACAACCTGGTTCCTGATCCACTTTTCTCAGTGAACCCCGGGAACGAAGGATTATACCAGCTTGAATGGCAACTAATAAATGGAACATGCATAAGCCGCGATACGGTATCCATTGATTTTGGTGTGCCCGTACCTCAGGCAAATGCCGGTAACGACACCGTTGCTTGTGGTTACGATTATGAAATGCATGGAAACAGCATCGCCCTGGGCCAGGGAACATGGACCCGATTATCGGGGCCGGGGCCAGTAACTTTTACGCCCGATAATCACACGCCCAATACTATTTCTACCTTTACACCCGGTAACGAAGGGCTGTACTCCTTCGAGTGGATGTTCACCAGTGGTTCATGTCCTCCAACCTCCGATACGGTAAATATCGAAATCACCATTGCTCCGCTGCCACCGGTATTCACCGACCTGCAATCATGTGGCCCCGATACTTTTTCAATAACTGTTCCTGCGGGTAACCCAAGAAATGTGGCTTATTGGTATACTTCCGATACCGCTTCAGCTCATTTCTACAAAGGAAATACCTATGAAACCGGCGTGCTTTCAAACAGCACCAGCTACTATATTAAACTGCGCGATACCATTTCTACTTGCGAGAGTAACAGAAATCCTTTGCACGTTACCATTGATGAAGTACCCGATGTTCCGGTTTTAACCGGCGACACCCTTTGCAAGCCGGGTCAGGGAATTCTATCAGGCATCCCCCAGCCTCCGGCCAATACAGTAATATGGCATTCCAATCCTGCGGAAGGTGCCATTGATACGAATAACGTATTGTTGGTTGATACGCTCAGTACTTCGCAGTATTTTCATGGACGAGGACTAAATACATTAACCGGCTGCCTGAGTGATTTCGATTCGATAAGGGTAATCGTGTATTCAGAAATTCCTCCACCAACCACTTATCATGATTCGGCCTGCGGAAGTTCTTCATTTGTTTTGCGCGCAGATAAAACCTACATCGGCAATACACTTTTCTGGTACGATGCCAATTACAACTTCATTAACATCGGCGATACCCTGATCACAGGAATTGTTGATACCAGCACCGTATATTACGTAGCTGAATACAACCCGATTACCTTTTGCCAGAGTGATTTTGCTGCGGCCAATATTACCATAAACAGTGTTCCGGGTCTTCCTCAAATTCAGGATACGGCAAGTTGTGGTGCTTCCACCTTTGTTTTGCACCCCACGGGCGACTTATCTACTAGTACCTTTCGCTGGTACGACTCTCCGGTAACTACTGCCTTGCTTGCCGAAGCAGATAGCTTTACCACACCATTGCTTATTGCCAATGCATCATACTGGGTAGCTGGTTACAATACCGCTACCGGTTGCGAGGGGCTGCGTGAACAGGTTGATGTAGATATCTACCCAAGTCCCGGCAATATTGATATTCTGGGGCCCACGCTGGTATTAAAAGATCAGAACGATGTGGTATTTTTTATCATTAATGGTCAACCTGGTTCGACCTATACATGGGATATCCCGGCAGAAATAGTAGTAGAATCAAACATGAACGATTTTGTTCGCCTGGCTTTTCCAACCAAAGGAACCTTTACTCTCTCAGCCCAGGAAAGAACAGTGGATGGATGCGAGGGTACCCCTGTATTTCATAGCATCACAGTTATTGAGGACTCAATGGCTGTAGATATTGGCGAACTCGATCAAAATGCCTGTACCGCCGAACCTTTCGAAATTAAGCCTTGGCTGTTTGGTGGAACACCGCCTTATATCTACCACTGGACAGGTAACAGTGAATACCTGACATCAACCAATACACTGTTTACCACCTTCCTGCCTCCGGGTACAGGCAGCTATACTTTGTACCTTGAAGTGGTGGATGTAAACTTAAAAGTTGCCTACGATTCTGTGGTTATTACCGTTCATGAATCTCCGAGCACCTCAATTTTAAATACAGATACTGTTGCCTGTGTTGACGAAAACTACAGAATAAATACAGCCAGTATCGGGGCATCACCTTTTACGCATATTTGGTCAGGTCCTATTCACCGGCTCGATAATTATACCATTGCAAATCCGACCTACATTCCACGCACTGCAGATACTGTTGATTTTTACTATCGGCTGACCGATATAAACGGATGTCATGCATATGATTCGATTACGGTAGTTTCGGATGAACCCACTGCAGATTTTAACATTCTCGATGATCCAGGCTGCAGTCCTTTGCATGTTCGGTTTGAAAATACCTCGCAGAACCATGTTGCTTCAAACTGGAATTTTGGTGTGCTTGGTTCATCTGCCGATGAACATCCTGAATTCACATTCATTAATACAACTCCTGAGATTCAGTACATTGAAGTGAACCTTTCTGTTGAAAGTCCCTTGGGTTGTACGGATAACGCATCAGAATATGTGATGGTTTGGCCCAATCCGAATGCAGAAATTACAGCCCTCCCCCAAACAAGCTGTAATCCTGCACATACGTTGCTGGTTTCAACACCTGGCAACAGATATTATCATTGGAGCTTTGGCGATGAGAGTGTTGATACCACCAGCGGTGCTTTCAATATTTATCATACCTACACAAACAATGGGTTCAGCGATGAAACATTTACTGCCCGCGTTATCACTGAATCCTCGCTCAACTGCACCGATACCGCCTATTTGGATATTACCGTATTTGCTACCCCGGAAGTGGACTTCCTGGTTACCCCCGAAACACAAACTTTCCCGGATAATTCATTCCACTTAGAAAATGAAACCGAGGGTAACTGGAATTACATCTGGAGTTTTGGCGATGGCCGCGGAAGCACGGAGGAAGAGCCCGGCGAAGTAGACTATGAAGAGCCGGGTATGTACACCATTACCCTGGCAGCTTCGGGCGATCATTGCAGCGACAGTATCTCAAAATCGGTGAGGTTGTATCCTTCTCCGCCGGTTGCTGAGTTTAAAGGCGCCGACAATGGATGCATGCCCCATACTGTTACACTTATTAATGGTTCGCTATATGCCGATTCGTACCTGTGGGAATTTGGCGATGGAAGCATTTCTACTGCCAAAGACCCCACTTATACTTATTACGAACCGGGTATTTATAAAATAAAACTGAAGGTAAGTGGCCCCGGCGGAGAATCACAATACAGCGATACAACGCGGGTATACATTATTCCTAACTCTTATTTTGAGTTGGCTCCAAGGTATGTATATGTCAATGACGAGCCTGTACATTATTTCAACCTTTCCGATAATGGCGACGTATTTGAGTGGGATTTCGGTGATGGAAATACATCCACAGAACTCAATCCAAAACACATTTATAAACAGGAGGGAACCTATAATGTCACATTAAAAGTGTGGACCGATAACGGTTGTTTCGATCTCTATGTGATGGAAAATGCAGTTTTGGTTGAACCATCGGGAATTGTTGAGTTTCCGAATGCATTCAGACCAAATTCCAGTATTCCGGAAAACCGTGTTTTCAAGCCAGGAATTATCGACCATGTTGACGATTACCATCTGATGATTTTTAACCGCTGGGGGGAACTCATATTTGAAAGTTTTAACCAGGAAACCGGATGGGACGGAATATACAAAGGAAAGGTAGCTAAACAAGACGTGTATATATGGAAAGTAAAGGGAACTTACTCCGATGGTAAGGGATTTGTGAAAACCGGGAACGTAACCCTGCTGTATTAGCATTTTCAAAAAGTTACAATGTGTATGAGGAGCCGGATTTTTATATGGGTATTTTTAATGGCATCGATGGCAGGTATGGCACAGGACGCACATTTCTCAATGTTCTATTCTTCGTCGCTGTACCTGGCTCCATCATTTGCAGGGGCAACAGGTAAAAACCGCCTTGCTGCCAGCTACAGAAACCAATGGCCTGAAGCCGATAAAGGGTATGTTACTTATACCTTCTCGTACGATCATCATTTTGAAAAACTAAACAGTGGTATGGGCGTCTTGTTTTTTAATGATGTCGCTGGTACTGGTAATTTAAGTACTACCAATATTGGCTTGGTTTACAGTTATGATTTTAACCTTAATCACCTGGTACATATTCGCCCCGGAATGAATTTTATGTATACGCAACGCGGATTGGATTTTAATAATCTGATTTGGGGTGACCAAATGTCGGCGGCCGGAAATGCACCTGCCTCTGCAGAAGCTGTTGCATACAACAATGTGGGTGACCTGGATTTTTCTGTCTCCCTGCTCACCTACGGCGAGAAGTTTTGGGCAGGCTTTACCATCGATCACCTTTTACAACCCAACCAATCGCTATACTACAACGAATTTGAATCGGGCAACCTGGCAAGAGTGCCGATAAAATATACCGTATTTGGCGGAAGCAAGCACATTGTAAACCAGACTTTACTGCGTCCGATTCCTACTGTGATGCATTTTGCATTTTTATATAAACAGCAGGAAGATTACAGCCAGCTCGATTTAGGATTTTACTATTATTACAATCCGCTTGTTCTTGGATTATGGTACCGGGGAATACCAGGCATCAGTAAAAACAGAAAAAACGATGCGGTAATATTATTAGCAGGATTAAAAACAAAAAATATTAATATTGGCTACAGCTATGATTTTACTGTTTCAAAACTAATCAGCTCAACCGGCGGTAGTCATGAATTCTCGATTTCTTATACATTCAGCAAACCCACCAAAAAGCGCCGCCCAAAAAAAATGGTGCCATGCCCTGAATTTTAGGGAAAGCGGACATTTAATCAGAGTCTTTTAAAAAGTCTTTGCTATCTTTTCGTTAAAAAACGAGATGAAAAAATTCCTCATACTTCTTGGTTCTGTTTTATTCTTGCTACCTCTTCATGCTCAAAGCGAGCATACAGCATTACTCCTGAGTGATATTCAGGAATTTTATTTCCCCGGCGGGTTTTCTGAACTTTCGGAGCCTGAAAATGCAGCTGAAAATGCAGCAAAAATTCTTGCTCAGTTCAGAGAGAATGGGGGTGAAATCATCCATGTGCAACATAAGACCAAAACTCAGATGGCTATACATTCTATGGTTGAAGCACTTAAGGATGAAAAACGCTTTGTGAAAACAGAAATTAATGTATTTAACGGAACCCAAATAAAAGACTACCTGGATAGCCTCGATACCGATACTCTGGTAATTGCGGGCATGCAAACCCATATGTGTGTGGAAGCCGCAACACGAGCTGCTTACGACTATGGATACAAGGTATTACTCATTCATGATGCCTGTGCAACCCGTGAGTTATCATGGGAAAATGTAACCATTGGTGCGGAAGAAGTACATTATTCAACATTAAATACACTCAGGAATTATGCAGAGGTGATTTCAACAGAAGCATACCTGAAAAGAATTACCAGGCATCAGGAATAAAGTGCCTAATTGGGTAGTTTATATGTTACGTAATGTGGATCCGCGCACAATTAATTCCGTTTTAATTTGCTCTACCCGCGTTTCCAGATCCACATCGCTCTGGATGCGCTCAATAAGCATATTTGCTGCTTTCTGCCCCATTTCGAACCCCTGTTGTTCAATCGAAGTTAAGGGTGGATCAATCATGCTGGCATAAAGTGAGTTTGAGAAGCCAGCTACAGCAATGTCTTTAGGAATGGAATACCCGGATCGTTTTATAATGGAAATAGCTGTCATCGCCGTTAAGTCGTTTACTGCAAATATGCCATCAACCTTCTTTTCTAACGATAACAGATAGGGTATACATTTTTTTGCATGCTGGTCGGTATCGCAGCGTAGAATGATTTCTTCATCCACTTCCAGGTTGTTATCCTTTAAGGCCTGGATGTAACCATTGCGCCTGTTTCGGCCAATATGCAATTCCTGGCTGGTTGCCAGGTGGGCAACTCGCCGGCATCCCTGCTCGATGAGATGATTAACCGCTTTATAAGCACCCGTAAAATCGTCGACGATTACCCTGTCGGTATGGGGTATGTTACAAACCCTGTCGTAAAATACCAATGGAATATTGCTGTTTTTTATATCATAAAAATGTTCAAACTTGGTGGTGGTTTTCGAAACCGAGGCCAGTAAACCATCTACCCGCTTCGAAAGCAATGTTTGAACAATTTCTTTTTCCTTTTCATATTCTTCGTTCGATTGACAAAAGATAACGGTATATCCGTTCTTATAGGCTATATCTTCAATACCACTCACAACAGAACTGAAAAAGAAATGCACTATTTGAGGAATAAGAACCCCAAGGGTTCGTGTATTTTTATTTCGCAAGCTAAGGGCAATGGCATTGGGCTCATAATGAAGCTTGTCCGCCAGCTCTTTAACCGCCTTTTTTGTCTTGGGGCTAATGTCAGGATGATCCTTGAGCGCTCTGGATACCGTGGATGCGGATATACCAAGTGCACGTGCAATATCTTTAATAGTAACTTGCGAACTCTTCATTTCAGCGTAGATTAGGCTTGATGCATATTTGGTAGTAAATGCATTACTGCTAAAATAACCAATTTTAATAATTATTCAAGCACTTTTTATGAAATTTGCAAACGTTACCGCAAACGTTTGTTGTACCATGCTTTTCAAAAGAATGACAATTATCAAATTCACTTCACCCATATACCATACATTTAAGTTTACCGTTCATATGACTACTCCTATTTGTTAAAAAATGGATGAACACCGTAAAGATATATATACACTAAAGGGTCAGTTTAGCAGCAAGAAAAAGGGCGTTAACATAATTTAATAAAGAATGTTCATCGTCCTGCCGGGCTTTTCAGTGTATCTTCCTTTCCAAAATTACCACTGAAT